>JAGGXK010000096.1 GCA_021163115.1 Desulfurococcales archaeon
CTGGCTGCAATATAGCCTCCATCTATAATGTTCATTCTACCCTTATGATCTTCTTTAACTATGAGTGTAGCTGGTTCTGCATGAGGGTTCCACAAACTATTGGGTAGCCATACCTCTATCCACATGCCACGGTAGCCACTAGGAGCTAGTACTATCAAGTACTTATTATAGAGGTACTCGCTATAGAATACTAGCAAGTCATTGATTAATTTATATGTCTTTATTCTTCTAAGCAGTTTATGAGAAATCATTGAGTCAACAGCTGTAATACCCCAGCGTGTTGGAACAAGTCTCTTCTGCCCCTTCCTACCAAGAAACCCTATAGTGAAAGCCCTGATTATTGTATAGATATCCACTCCCTCTCTATAGAGCTCCCATATAGCCTCCTCTGCTCTAACATCATCCCATATAATCCTATCAACTCTCCTCGGAACAACAGGATTTCCTACAACCTTTACCTTGCTAACAGGAGCACTAGGACCGCGCGGGGGCAGAAGAGGATCAAAGACTATTCTTGGTACGGGCTTCTTCCTAAGCCTAGCCTCAGTATCCACTGGCCTAAGCGATATAGCTGCTAGCCCAATCTCTTTTTCGTATAAGGAGTAAGGATTATGGGTGTAAGCTCTTAGTCTAAGGCTTAGTAATCTACTTCTTAAACCTATGATGTCATTTAACCCTTTCCTCAGATGCCATGAAAGAGGATCATCAAATATTTTTGCCTCATCACCTCTAATCCCAGGAGGTACATTGAAGTAAATGTTTATCCTTGGATACCCTTTCTCACCAACTATTAGTGAAGGAGGGGTTGAACCATCAACCTCTAACCCCTTTATACTCTGTAGACTAACTACTCTACTCCTAAAGCTTTGAAGAAGTGGGCAATAGCCAAGCCCACAGAGATGCCTAGCCCCCTTACATCTTAGGCATAGATCAATAGGTACTTTAACCATTTAACCACCTATCCCGTATATAAAGTCTTGTCTACTAGAGATTATATCCTTCGGTGTAGAGCTGCTATGATAAAAATAGTTATTGATAAAGAAAAGTGTATAGGATGCGGTGCATGCTGGGTTATAGCACCAGGAATCTTTATTGAGGATAAGTCTATGGGAAAAACTACTTTATCGAGCCAATACATTCTAGGCGAAAGAGAGAATAAAGTCTATGGGGAAATACCTAGAGAACTATATGATAAAGTATCTAAGGCTGAAAAGAATTGTCCAACCTATGCAATCAGTATTGAGGAACAATAGAGGTGGTAAGAATGACTGATAAATACATGATAATAACTCACACAGATATGGATGGTGTAGGTAGCGCATCTCTCTATATCTATTATATGAACAAGGATCCTGTTAGAATAGTTTTTACTGAACCATATTTCATTAAAAATACAGTTAATATGATCAGAGATATAAGCAAGGATTATGTAGAGAAAATTGTTTTCACGGATCTTGGCTTGAACCCGAGTACTTATGAGTATGTTGTAGAAGCTCTAAGGATTCTAGTAGACAAGGGTATTCATATTGAATGGTATGATCACCATATATGGGATGATTTATGGGTTAAGGGTTTTAGAGAAGCTGGTATAGAGCTATATCTTGATCAAACAACTTGTGCTACAGGAGTTGTAGCAAAGTATGCTAAGCCACAGAGAAGGGATCTAGATAGAGAGTTTATACAAGAACTTGTAGCTGGTGTATGTGCTGGAGATCTATGGAGGTTTGATCACTGGAGGGGGCCGTGGTTTCTAAGGCTTGTAAGGAGGAGGGAGAGTAATAAGTGGAGACTACATGTACTGAAGATATTATCCAAGGGAGTGATCTGGTGCAAAGAGTTTACAGATAATATTCTCTACAAGCTTGAGAGAGAACTAGAAGGCTATAATAGGATCTCAGACAAGCTCATCCTTACATCAATTAATGGTATAGGAGTAGCTATTGTACCCGCAGTCAATGTTCTTGATTCAAGCTTTGTAGCTGCATATATTCTTGGAAGAACAGGGGCTGATATAGCTGTTATAGCTTCCAAGGATGGAAAACTAAGCTTTAGATCAAGGGATTTCAATGTAAGAGAACTAGCTGTAAGGCTTGGAGGAGGGGGGCATCCAAGAGCTGCTGGTGCTAAGATAGAAATACCCTTTAGGATAAGGATTAAGATGTTGTTTAATAATGATGCGTACTTAGACTATGTTAAAGAAAGAGTTTTGGATGTTCTGAAGCAAGGCTAGGAATACCTAGGTTCTACATATAGGTGGTAGTAAGTAGATCTCGCCGTTCACTGCCTTTATTGATACATGCTTCCCTAAGCTATAATAGTAGGCTACAAGAGCAGCAATTAATCCATCTCTTTCATCATTTGATAGAGTATCCGCATCTATATTATCCGTTATAGAAGCTTTTGTTAGGAGCTCATATAGTGAGCTACAATTGCTGGATTTGAAAGCGCTTAGTGGATGGGTTTCAATAACTATTGCTTCCCTATCAATAGATCTTATCTCCTTTACTAGCTTCATAGCACGGTATACAAGCATTTTCATAGAAGGCCATGTTGGTGGAAGTACCCTGTATCCTCTCCTCTTCATCATGATATCTACTTTCCTATATCCTTTTATGGGCATAGATAGAGGAGAATCTATAGCTATTACCCCTGGCATATACTTCTTTACTAAGTCTATTATCTCCTTATCTGTATAGACTATACCAGTCTCTAGTACATAGCTTTCTCTTAGTATAGCGTATCCAGTCCTCCTCTTAGGGGAACCAGCTAGGTCTATCCCCATAACTACTACCATGGTACCTTAGGCCCTGGATCAAACCCTATTATAGCCCTGTATTTATTGAAGAACTCTTCTACATCCTTCATCCACTGCTTTAACATATCTGGATCTCTTGGATACTGGTCTAGGTAGAGCTTTCTTGCTTGCTCCATATAGTTCTTCACTATCCTTAACTTATTCAATAGGCTTGGCTTTGATATAAGAGCTATCATTGCACGCAGGCTTTTAACGATCTCTTCTCTAAGCCCACCTTTTGTACCTATATCGTATACTGCTTCACCTGACACAAGGTTTTTCTCCATAATAAACTCGTAGTCTTCATTACCTAGTTTCTGCATAAACATCCTCAGTATATCCAAGCCTGCTTGTTTAGAACCATAGGCCTTCATGTACTCTATGTTTGCACCCCATAACGTGTACTCGTTTACCTCTCCCTTCTCCAGGGCATTAGCTATGTATTTTGCAACAATATCTGCTGCCAACATTGATGAACCCCTACCCCCGCCATGAACAGGGTTTACAGTATATGCTGCATCACCCACTACACCTACGTTCCTCCATACAAGTGTGGGCATAGGTCTTCGTGTTGGAACAATTCCTCCTCCACGATGAACTATTCTACCCTTAACCCTGTCCTTTAGGTACCTGAAATAATTGTGTCTTGGATTATAGCCTTCCCTACCCCATATAACACCAAGGCCTATATTAACTAGTTCTCCATCTTTCTTAGGAAATAACCACCAATAACCTCCTGGAGCAATATCTGTGTTCAAATAAATTATGGCAAAATGTTTATCCGGTTCCCCAATAGGTTTTTCAAGCTTTAATACTTCACGGTAAGCAAGATTATAGTCTGTTATATATGGTTTTTCAGCAATAGGCCAGTTGCTGGGTAGTTTAAGTCTAAGAGCAGGTCTTGCACCTGATGCGTCAATAAATGCTTTTGCTTTAACCTCCCTTAACCCAGGTTTTCCAAACTCCTTAAGAAGAACAGATTCTACAACATCGCCTTTAACTACGATATTGATTAGAGAGTGTTTATCAAGGAGTTCTATACCAGAATCTAGAGCTCTTTTAAGCATCCATTGGCCAAACTTATGGCTATCAACACTTATTCCCTCTCCATATACATAGATCTCGTATTTCTCACTGGGACTAACAATCTTTACCCCTTTATACTTCCCATTGAGTACTTTAGCAGGAGGCATCCATCCAAGTTCCTTGAAATGATGTAATCCAATAGCGTCGCCACATGCTCTATCACCTATCTTCTCCCTAGGCTTACTTTCAACTAAGGCCACACTATACCCCTTCTTGGCAAGAACCCATGAAGTATTTAGCCCTGCAACACCAGCTCCTATCACAACCACGTCATATCTATAAACCATCGTATAACCCCCAGATAATACAGAGTGTACTAGAACTAGATAATCACACCCATAGTTTATATAGACTTATGTAGTTAGTAATGGTGTTTTTATTTTGGATATTGGGTTATTTAGTGCTGTCCCAGCTTTATGGCTGTTACTTTTTTATTTTTCTTTCATGACATTGTTTTAGCTTTCTCTAGTGTACGTAAAGCTTATGAGCCCGCTTTACTAATTGATAGATAGCTCAAACCCATCATAGGATGTGGGGCTCCGTGGTTATGTAGAAGCCCCAAATGCTCCTGACCAGATGCAAACCCAAGAAGGGATGAAGGGAAGCCCGTGTCCAAAAATAATCATAAAAACTCTAAATACCTAGTACCTAACTAGAGGACACAGGTAACCACAACTCTAGATATAGTGGGGGTTGGAGAGTAGAGAATAGTAGATCATGGCGGTCAATATGTTGCAGGATTTCAAGCCTATGGTTGGGTATACTGTTTTCTATAGGATAATAGCGTTAGCTAGTGGTGTAGGAAAAACTAGTCTAGGAGAAGAGCTTGTATCTTATCTCTCAAGAAAGGGAGTGAAAGTAGCTGTTATAAAGCATACCCATGAACCCATAATTGATCCAGAAAGTGATACAGGCCGTTACTGGAAAGCAGGTTCCCGTGTAGTAATAGTTTCAAGCCCTGAAGCAACACTTATCCTAAAGGAGCCCCTTGGAGGCTTAGAGGAGATAGCTGGTGTTATGAGATTCTATCCACTAGTCATAGCCGAGGGCTTCAGAGGCTCAAAGATAGGGAAGGCTATCGCAATAATTGACTCCGAGGAAGAACTCTCTCATATAACTGGTGAGCCTGGACTATGGATGATAGTCAGCCACGACTTTACGATCGTGGAGAAGGCTAAGGAGATAGGGTTAAATGCACTATTATTTAAAGAAACAGAGGCACTAGCTGAAGAAATATATAAAGATGCATTATCAATGCTGCATTCAATGCTTGAAGGAAAAGATTGTAGACAATGCGGTCTATCATCATGCCTAGAGCTTGCTGAGAAAATACTTACAGGAGCTATAACCCCTATAGAATGCCCTGTATTAACAAGGTTATCAGTAATAGTTGAAGACAAGGTTATACCATTGAACCCGTTACTTGTAAAAATACTTGGATACACTATTAGAGGAGCTTTAGCATCAATAGAAGGAGTACCAGAGAACCCTCGTGAAATAACAATAAAGATTTATTTACAAGGTATCAGTGAAAAGCATTGAATCCAGTAACCTAGTTAGAATGTAAAGTAGCTCAACAGAAACTACTCTATTTGCTATCTATATAGCCAGGTATTGTCTTTAATCAAAATCATGGAAGTATCTTTATTAACATACCTTCCACTAGTATTGGACTATATCTTGTAGCAATGTTTAATGCTTCCTGAAGCCTTACAGAGCTACTGCTATAGATCGTCATTAAAGGATCGCCTCTATTAACTCTATAACCTATCTTTGCATGTAGGTATACTCCAGCACCCTTGTCAAAGGGTGCACCAGCGGCTCTTGCAATAGCTGTTATGGCAGCGTTATCTATATGGGTTACAGCCCCCTCTATAGGGGCTTCAATAGTATACGTATGGCTTCCTATAGGTAGGTCATCGTGTTTTATATCAGGGTTTCCGCCCTGTGCCTCAATAATCTGTTTAAACTTCTCATAGGTTTTACCGCTTTCAAATATTGATCTAGCTACTTCAACCCCCTGGCCTGGCGAGACTTTTCCAGAAAGCTCTATCACAAGACCTGCGATACTAAGAGCTTTCTCTATAAGACTCTTACTACCCCTCCTCTCAATCATTGCTTTTAATGCTTCCATAGCTTCAAGTGCAGGGCCTGCTGTCCTACCTATTGGCTGCCCCCCAAATGTTATTGCAACTCTTATACCCATTCCCAGCCTGGCTGCCTGTCTAATAAATAGGCCTGCAAGCTGGTCAGCAGTCTTTAGATCCTTTACCTTGGCCTTCCTACCAACAGGTATATCTACTACAAGATTATCTACACCCATTGCAACCTTCTTGGCAAGAATACTGGCAACCATCTGGTGCCATGGATCAATGCTTAGCTTTCTCTCAATATTAACAAAGATGTCGTCTGCTGGTGCAAGGTTTAGTTTTCCACCCCATGCCAGGGTTGCTCTAACCTTTCTAGCAACCTCTTTTATCTCATCAGGTGTAAGATCTACTCTTGCAAGAACCTCCATTGTATCAGCTGTTCCAGCAGGACTTGTTATAGCTCTACTACTCGTCTTAGGGATAAGCAGGCCTGCTGAAGAAATTGTTGGTACAGCTATTAATGCTACCTTACTATTACCTGGTACGCCACCTATACTGTGTTCATCATATACAGTGTCTTCAAACTCTATCTTACTACCAATTTCAACCATAGCTTTTATAAGTGCATTCAACTCGTCCTCACTAAGCTCATAGTAGATCTGGCTTGTAAGGAAGGCAGCAATCTCTGCCTCACTGAGTATGCCATCAACAACATCTTTTATCAATGTATACATCTCGTCCTGACCAAGTCTCTGGCCATGAAGCCTCTTCTGTAAACCAATAAAACTGGGAGGTACAGGAACAGGTTTTACACCAATAGTATCTTCCTTCCCAAGCCTTAGATCAACTGCTACATCATGGCTTACAAGGATCTTGCCCTGGGGAACCATAGTCTTTGTAAGAGCAATAAATGCGCCACGTGTCTTATCACCCTTGATTAATCTAACCCTTGTATTAGGGCCCAAGCCCAGTTCACGTGCATCAACCTCATTCATTATAACAATGTTTTTACCAATATCGATATCGATCTCCGATGCAAGAAAATGCTTAGTCTCAATATGAGCCATAAATCTACACCCCCCATAGAGGTGGATTAGTGAAAATCTATGGGCAAAAAATTTGTTTTATGTAAGGGGTATTATTAATGTTTCCCACTATAATTAAACTATTTGATAGGAAGCCGGCCAGGAGCGATCATCCCGGAGACCCCGGTCACGGCTCCGCCATGTCTTCACCTTATCAAGATAGTAATCTATTCTATGAATCCTGATAAATCTAGCTACTATGGGTGACAAGGTTTTGTATTTAAAGAAATTAACAAAAAATTAGATTTAGAATATTTTAAAATAATTGTTTGTAATATATTAAGAAGAGAAAATAATGTTAAAATTAAAAAAGAGTGAAATTTTTCAATGTGCTGTTTGATGTCCCCCATCAACATTTATGCTTTGGCCAGTAATGTGAGGATTCATAGCTAGAAATACTGCAAGCCTTCCCATATCCTCAGGGGTTTGATCCACTCCCTGAGGAATAAGTTCTTTTACAATCCTCTTATAGGCTTCCTCCGGCGTCTCTCCGGGCTTAGCCCATGCCTTGGATAAGCAGGCAAACCACATATGAGTGTTAACTATGCCTGGACATATAGCATTTACAGTAATACCCTTATCTGCAACTTCTTTAGCTAATGACTGAGTAAAACCAATCACAGCAAATTTTGATGCACAATAGTGAGAGAGGGAAGCATAGCCTGATTTACCTGCTACAGATGCAATATTAATAATTCTTCCCCATTTTCTTTCAAGCATATGAGGGAGAACTGCCTTAGAACATAAGAACACTCCTTTAGCATTAACTTCCATAATAGCGTCCCATTCATCTTCTTTAAGTTCTAAGACTGAGGCAGCGGTGATTATTCCAGCATTGTTAACTAGGATATCTATTCTACCAAACTCCTTGAGAACCCTATCAACCATATCCTTAACTTCATCCCATTTTGATACATCACAGCATATTCCCAGACACTTCACTCCAAGCTTCTTTATCTCCTCTACTGCTTTATCTAAGTCCTCCTTACTTGAAAGATCATATTTAGGATAACCACGTACCTTTCTCCCACATATATCAACTAAGACTATATTACACCCTGCTTTTGCAAACTCCTTGGCAATGCCGAGCCCTATACCTCTAGCCCCACCAGTGATTACAGCTACTCTACCTTTTAGCTCTTCCAAGAGCGGGCCCCTATTAGAAAAATGTGCTATTTCTCAAATATATGTTTTATCAATTATAGATACTCTTATGAGAAATAGCATTACCACATTAAATACCAATAATTAGGTTATTGTATTATCTTATCTTGCTTGAACTGGAGGTAAAGTAGAGGCTCCTAAAAGGCGTTTCCATGCCAAAACTATTTTCTGTAATAAATAGTTGGAATGACTAAGTAATAGATAGGGGTTCACCCAAGAGGCTACGAAGCAAGGCTCTCACAAGAAACGAAGCAGTGATTACACTTTTTATTCTCCCCTTGTCATCAACAACAATTATTGATGGTACGTGCAGTCCATGTACGATATTTAGTATATCAGATATCTTCTCACTTTCCTTAACAACAACAGGTCTTTTCTCCATAATTTTTTCCACTGGAATATTTAATGCCTGTTCTATCGGGATCGATAGTTTAGTGAGGTTAAAGCCTGCTATAAAGTATGAAAACCTTGGTTTCCTTGAAAACGTTTTTATTAAGTCAACTTCTGTTATATAGCCAATGGGTCTCCTATTCTCATCAACCACTACTATAAATATCGGATGCCCTATAGCAATAGCCTTCAATACATTGTAAAGTTTTGTTCCACGACGTGCAATAATGTAGTGTGTTGACGGTGGTTTATACTTGACTAGGAACTCACCTATAGTCATGCCTAGTAAATTAGAGACATCCCTTGACCCAAATACTGTTCCTGTCTTCTTCCCAGCTTTAACCATTAATCACCAGCCATAGTATATCTTTGGTTAGAAAATTATATTCATTGCTTTAATCACCTACTAATCCTCCTCCAAAGACTTGAAAGCAGTAAAGGAGCTATTATACTTGACAGGTATATGAGGAGAATTACTGAGGAGAAGACTGCATCAGAAATATAGCTTCTATCATGTGCAATCGATGATACTATTAATGCAACCTCCGCTCTTGGAAGCATACCTATTCCTATAAAGATTGCACTAGATGTGCTAAAGCCAGCTAGTCTTGCAGCAATACCACAGCCAAGAATCTTTCCTAGAAAAGCAGCCGCTATTACTGTAGCAAATACCGTATAGTACTGGATATTCGTTATATATGGCGTAATATCTATTGCTGCAACCGATGTAGCAAAGAATATTAGTGCAAAAAGATTTGGTAACAAGCTCATTCTCCTAGCAACCCTACTGATACCTTCTACCTCACTAAAAGCTAGTCCAACAGCATATGCTCCTACAACAAGGCTAAGGTTTACCTCCTCACTAGCCCATGCAATAATTATCATAAGCGCAAAGAGCATAACATACACTGTATCCTCAAGCCTGAAGACCTTTGTAAAAACACCCCAGATCTTCTTGGATAGTCTATGGAGAAGCCATACTGTTACAATATAGAAACTTATTGCTATGGATGCTGAACGACCTATATCAACTATGTTTATAGACCCTGTTGCAGCTATGGAGAAGCTTATAGCCATTATAATGAGGCCACCTATATCATCTAGAACAGCAGCACCAAGTATTACAGTGGATTCCTTACTGCCAAGAGCACCAAGCTCTGTTAAAGTCTTAACTGTTAATCCTACACTTGTTGCTGTAAGTATTGTCCCGATAAATATGTTCTCGATAAAACCGTATCCTAGTAAATAACCTACGAGATAACCTAATGCAAATGATGCAACAATGCCTCCTACTGCTACTATAGAGCTTGGTATAAGTTGTCTCTTAAACTCCTCAAACCTTGTCTCAAGGCCAGCTATAAATAATAAGCTAGTTATACCAATCCACCTAATTGGCTCTAAAGAAACTATTATCTCAGGCCTGATAATGCCTAAAATACTAGGACCAAGTATGATCCCAGCCAGTATATCGCCAAGTACAGGGGCATAACCGCGGCTACTAATTATTTCTTCAAGAATTTTTGCAACAATAATTATTACAGCCATAGTAGCCAATACATCCTCAATAGCAGGTAGCTCCAAAGCAACCGCCTATCCCTGCTACTCGCTTCCCTGTTTATGCCACATATGCAGTATATGGTATAAGTATATATCTTAGGATAACCTAAACTACACTAAGGTGTATATAATAGACATGAAGACTATGGCACCACTTATCATTGAGGATACTGCATTTAACTGGTGCTCCGAAGAATTCATTGACCTACAGATACTATATGGGATAGACGCTATTTACCCACCTCTCTCCAGAGACCCAATAATAGATATTATTAAATGTTTAGAACAGTACGGGATCGTGGAAAAAACAGGTAATGGAGGAATATCCCTTATAGAGACAAGTAAGTATGTTCTTAGGAAAATCTTTTGTACATCACCAGAAATAGATAAGGCAATAGCCTATCTTAGGAGGAGAGGAGTATCTACAAGAAGTATTATAGTACCAGGCCCAATATACTTGTCCACATACTTAAAGCTGGAAGGAGAAATTCTCCTAAACGAACCAGATTACATTACAGACGTATGCTCATACATAGTTGTAAAAGTTATAACAACATTAACTATGCTAGGCTATAACCACATAATGATCTATGAACCTGGACTCTATGAAAACTTCTCTAGAATGAAAAGAGGATATAGCTTCATAGAGGAACTATACAATATCATAGTAGGGCAAAGCGATGCCGAGCTGTACAGTATCTATGTTCCCGGCAAGCCATCTACTACCTTAGTTGGAGCACTTGCAGCATCAAAAATAGATATTGTATCCATAGAAATAGACAAATATAATGCAGAGGAGCTAGAGACTATAGTAGACTACATAGCTAGTGAACAAACCACCTTATCCCCAGCAATTATAGGGTATAACATGCTACCAATAAACACCTATGTAACAATATTAAGGCTAAGCCGTAGAATACCAAGCCTACTCAACTATATATCACTAAATAAAGATGCATGGCATTATGTCAAAGAACATGGTCTGAGAGGTTTTGAAGAAAAATTATTGGAGATAAAGAATTTACTAAGAAAAATCTATAGACGTAGACATTAATCACAGCTTAGCTTAGTGAAATAGATAACACTCTTATGGCAGCAATTGTATATTATGGTTTTGTTTCTATTTGGAAATATTTAAAGGATTAAACTTGTCTTGACTAACTTGGTATAGGCCCTAAGTTTATCCTAGGTGGCAACCTATGACTGATCCTAGGATTAGGAATCTTGCCAAGCTCATAACAGGTTACTGTGTTGATATAAAGAAGGGGGAAGAAGCAGTTATATCTGGTGGTATAGAATCTCTGCCATTATTACAAGAGATCTATAGAGAAGTCTTAGAGAGAGGGGGTTATCCAGTACTAGTTAACATAAGGGATGAAGTGTTTGATGAGATCTTTTATAAGTATGCCTCAGAAGAGATCCTAACGCATATAAGTGATATAGAGAAAGCTCTTGTTGAGAAAGTACCAGTCTTTATAACTATTCTTAGCCCTAGTCATACAAAACATTTAACAGGTATTGATCCAGCAAGAATCAGCTTGAGAAGTAAAGCAAGGCTTCCATTAAACAAGGTGTTTTTAGAGAGAAGTGCTAGGAAGGAGCTAAAATGGGTTGTAGCTCCCTATCCAACAAGAGCTCTTGCACAAGAGGCTGGAATGACTATTCTAGAGTATGAAGACTTTGTATACAGGGCTACAATGGTTGATAGAGTTGATCCTGTGGAGGAGTGGAGAAAGCTTAGTAGGAGGCAGGAGAAGATAGCTAGTTTCCTAAACAAGGTTAGTGAGTTAAAATATGTTGGACCAGGCATTGATTTATATCTAAGAGTTGATGGGAGAACCTGGATTAATGACGATGGACACTATAACATGCCTGGCGGGGAAGTCTTTTCAGCACCCATAGAGGATAGTGTTGAAGGCTTTGTAGAATTCACCTATCCAGCAATATGGCGTGGCGTCGAGGTAGAGAGTGTAAAGCTAGTATTTAGGAGAGGAGTTGTTGTGGAAGCCCATGCTGTAAAGGGGGAGGAGTTCCTACGTAAAATAATATCTACAGATGAAGGCTCAAAGAGGCTGGGTGAAATAGCCTTTGGGTTAAACTATAGTATTGACAGGTTTACCAAAGAAATATTGTTTGATGAGAAAATTGGCGGCACAATACATATGGCACTTGGGTCAGCTTATCCAGAGACCGGGGGGAGAAATATTTCTGGAATACACTGGGACATGATCAAGGATATGGGGAAGCATAAGGTCTATGCGGATGGAGACCTTGTTTATGAAAATGGTAGATTTATTGAGGAGATCCTTAGCTAGAAAGGTGGTGTTAAATAAATACTTTTTACTCTACTTAAAACAATTTCTTTTATGGTGAAGAAGAGTGTTCCAGAGTATTGATATTGTTTCACTACTGTTTTGGCTACTATTACTCTATGCATTGATTCATCCCTATATGCAGATGCATGGACTAAGAAATGCTAGGCTAAGGCTTCTAAGAGATATTGAGCGGAAATATGGGTGGAGAGTAGTAACACTTATCCATAGGCAGGAGAAAGTAGGGTTCTTCGGCATACCAATATACAGGTATATAGATATAGAGGATTCAGAGGCAGTACTAAGGGCGATCCGTTCAACACCCCCGGACACACCTATAGCACTTATACTACATACACCAGGCGGTCTTGTTCTAGCAGCATCTCAGATCGCTAGAGCTTTGAAGAAACATCCTAGTAAGAAGATAGTTATCGTACCACATTACGCCATGAGTGGTGGAACACTAATAGCTCTTGCAGCAGACGAGATCAGGATGGATCCCTCTGCTGTACTAGGGCCCCTTGACCCCCAGCTCCAGACACCACAAGGTGTGTTGCCAGCTCCCTCGTTGATAAAGGTTGCGAGAGAGAAGGGGGAGAAGGCTTCTGATACCACCCTTGTCCTAGCTGATGTAGCTGAGAAGGCTCTTAGAGAAATCCAAGACCTTATAGTGGAGCTTTTAAGGGATAAGATGGAGGAGGAAAAGGCTAGAGAAGCTGCCAAGAAGCTTACTGAAGGACATTATACCCATGACTACCCTATAACTGTTGAAGAAGCTAAGGAGATGGGGCTTCCTGTATCAACTGATATACCTCCCGAGGTTTATGCATTGATGGAGCTATATCCGCAGGCAATTCAGCAGAGACCCGGTGTAGAATATCTGCCTAGGCCGCCAATTCCATATTATCATAGAGGTGGGGGAAGAGAGAAGTAGTGTTAACGAACTAAAACATGATAGATGGTAACAAAAACCAGCAACCCTATATACTATATGCCAGTGTATCAGATACTAAACTAAAATATTAAAGCACTAGACTAATATGTTATTAGCTCTACATTATTATTTCTTGCCTCACTTACTATATCCAGTGTTGTTTTAGCTCTAAGTGATGCTAGTATTGATTTAACATCTTTGCCTGTTCTTTCCACTAAATGTTCTCTTATTCTAACCAATCTCTTTACATCTTCTATACTAGGTCTTGTCTTAACTTCTACAAGAATTATTCTCCTCTCAGTCTCTATGTATAGATCAATCTCATAATCATTTATCTTATACATTCTCTTAATTCTGGTAAGTTTTTCACCTCTTAATCTGATCTCGTCAAGTATATCATCCCTTATAAAACGTGAGAGCGTGGCTTCGGTTAAAGCACCGATATCATTACCTAGGGAGCCAAGCATGCTTGTATGTTTATCAAGTATTTCCCTATGTTTCCTGAGTTCTCTCCAGATCTCCCTAATCTCCTGCCAGATCCTATGATTTTCTTCCCTAATGCCCTTAATCTCTTCTCCATGTCTTATGAGTATCTCTTCATGACGGTCAAGCCTCTCCAAGATCTCATTAAACTTACGATCATGCTCCTTTAGTCTATTAATAATCTCAGTAAACCCTAGCTTACCCGCTAAAGCGTATCTAAATTCTTCATCTTCTTCAATAAGCCTAAAGATCTCCTTCTTTAATGTTTTTAAGCCCAAGACTAATCCCCTAGGGCCACCACACTGTAAATACTATAACGGTTATATATTTGCTATATATTACTCCTTAACTACTCTATCCATATGTTATCTCAGCTATTGACCCATTATATTTCTTGGTAATACTGAATAGCTTTTTCTCAATACTATCAACCATTGTTTTAAGTCTCTCCTTGTCAGGAGCTTCACTATATAGTCTTATCTTTGGCTCTGTACCACTCTTCCTTAGCAATATCCATGAGCCATCGCTGTATTCAAACCTGTATCCATCAATAGTGATAACGTTATCGGGTTCTCCAAGTAGTGAATACAGTGATTCCACTAGGTCACTATATATCTGATCTCTAAGGTTGTGTGGTGTAATCAGGTAGCTGCGTCTATCCCATGGATAATCCTTTATCCCTAGATCCCCCATTATCTGGGGGAGCGGTTTTCCTTCCTCTATAAGTATCTTTGTTAATAATCCCGCTTGCCAGACCCCATCAACCCATGGCCCCCATCTCGGGTCAATAAGTTTCCATGGCTCTGCAGCTAATACTATATTATTTGCACCGAGCTCTTTTACTCTCTCATGGGTTTTTCCCAGAACATATCTTTCAACCCTACCTCCATACCTTTCAACAACATCATCGATTACCCTGCCTGTATCAATAGATACTACTACAAGCCCTTTACGCTCCATAAGAAGCATAGCTGCATACAGGGCTATGAGGCTGTCCTGTCTAATAAAGCCTTCTTTAGGATCAAGGACGGCTAACCTGTCTGCATCACCATCATGGGCTAGTATTAAATGAGGGGAAGCCCCTCTGTATATGGGCATGAGTTTCTCTAAAACATCTTTTCGAGGCTCTGGAGGTCTTCCGGGGAAGTAGCCGTCAGGGTTACCATTTATAGTAATCACTTCTGCACCAAGGCTTCTAGTTACCGTTGGTGTAACAATATAGGATGCGCCATTAGCTAGGTCAATCACTATTCTTGGCTTAAACCTTCTCCTCTCAGGCATAAGCCTGTTAACCATATCATCTATGTATTCATCAATAACCTCATTTGCGTAGAAGAAATTCCTTGAAGATCTCCAGTCAAGGGGTTCTACACGATCTATTTGTTTCTCGATCTTCTCCTCAAGATCCCTTGTAAACTCATAGCCATCTCTATCATAGAATTTAAACCCATTATACTCTGGAGGGTTATGGCTTGCAGTAACAGATACACCGAGAACCCCGTGCCAGAGGGCTGCATAGGCAGCTATAGGTGTTGGCGCTAACCCTATGTACCCGGCATCCATTCCCCCAGCCATTAAACCACTCATAAAAGCAAGAGATAATACAGGCCCTGTAATCCTTGGATCCCTAACAATGTATCCAACACCCTTATTCCCAATAATATTAGCTACAGCTAAACCCAATTTATAAGCAAGCACCGGGTCTAGAGGCACAGGATAAGTCTTCCTTATACCAGCAGTACCAAACAGCTTAGGCACTAGGAGAGCACACCTCCTAGTTCTAAAATAGGAGTTCATGGGTTAAAGAAGTACTTGAAGAATCCCTATGGAGATTATGCCCTTATCTCTTCTCAATAAGTGCATAGAAGAACCCGATAGTACTGTGTTTATGCGGCCAAGCCCTCATTGTTCCATCAAGGAACCCGGGATCATATGGTTTCCTTAAAGGAACCAGTTTTGCATCACTATGTTTCTCTAGAAACATCTTAACAACATCCTCGTCTTCTTCTCTTAGCAGACTACATGTACAATATAGGAGCCTACCTCCTTTCTTTAAGAGACTCCAGCCAGACTCTAGCAACTCTAGCTGAAGCCTCTGAAATACAACAACATTCTCCTCCCTAATCCTCCAACGGAGATCAGGGTTCTTAGCTATAGTTCCATCACTTGTACATGGGGGGTCAAGAAGAACTTTATCAGCAATCTCTTCACCAAGGATTTCAGGGGCTTGGCGAGCATCCTGTTTATAAATCTTTACAATATCTATACCTGTTCTCTTTAATAGATCCCTCATCCTCCTTATCCTTAACTCATCAATATCAAAGGCGTAAATAACCCCCTTATTCCTCATAAGCTCTGCCATATGCTCCGTCTTACCACCTGGTGCAGCCGCTAGATCTACAACAACTTCTCCTGGCTTAGGAGACAATAATATTGAAGCAAGAGCTGCTGCCTCTTCCTGAATCACTATATATCCTTCTCTATAGAGTCTCGACTTATCAAAACCATAGGGGCCTGGAAACCTTA
>JAGGXK010000039.1 GCA_021163115.1 Desulfurococcales archaeon
AGAGGCTGTTGAAACGTATCACAGATTAATTGACAGTTACATAACAAGTGAAAAAGAACTTATCGACTTTGCAGAATATATACTAGGAAATGTTTATGTAGTATCAATAAGAACAAGTAGTCTTGGTTCAGCTATACGGTTATTTAATGTACTGAATACTCGTGGTCTCCCATTAAGCTCTGTAGATATAATTAAGGCTCGAAATCTAGAAGACATAAGTGATGTAGAAGAAAGAGAAAAATATGTTGATAAATGGATAGAAATAGAATCGGATATAGGTAGAGAAGAATTAGAAAACCTTCTCTCATTTATTCGGTTTATCTACGCAAAAGAAAAAGCTAGAAAATCATTAAGTGAAGAATATGACAAACTTTATAAAGAGAAAGTAATACCTCGTGGTTCAGAGTTCATTAAGATATTAGAAGAATATTCTGATATTTATAAAGAAAAGATTTTGAATAAATCAATCCAAATCGATAATATCAGAAGTATTGAAAAGCTAAGTCGTTATCCTGTTTTAATTGACATGTTGAGAACATACTACCCTATAAAGGAATGGATGGCAGTTCTTCTTTACTTCTACAAGCGATTCCCTAATGATGATATTTATATAGAATTCTTTGAAAAACTGGAAAGAAAGCTCATAATAGATTGGCTAGCAGATTTAACTAATACAGAGATAATTACCAGACTTTCATGGATTCTTAAATTAATTGAAGAAGCACATAGTCCTAGAGAAGTTCTAAGTAGAATATACAGCTATATCCCGCCAGGTACTAGGGTTAAAGGCAGAGTAATAAATTATGAAAACAGTGATGAGGTCAGTCAAATCATAGAAACAGCACTAGATAGGAGAGGCTTTGCAAGGTGGAAAGGAGGTAAACTAGCAAAGTACCTATTATTACGCATGGATGTTGAGCTTCAACCTCTGGAAGAGCAGAGACCCGAGTACAACCTGTCATCTATTACATTAGAGCATATTCTACCTAGAAATCCGCCACCTAATAGTGAGTGGGTGAGGAAATTCGATGAACTAACAAGATATGAATGGACAGATAGACTTGGAAACCTTGTTTTGATAAGTGGCAGAAAGAATACCAAGGCTTCAAACTACGACTTTAAGAGGAAGAAAGAAGAATATCTTGGGAGAAGAGCCAAGACCTTAGCAATAACGCAAGAAGTTCTCAAATATAAAGACTGGACACCAGAAATACTGAAACAAAGACATGAATTACTAATTAAAAGAGCCAAGAGCATATACCTGTAAAACAACCACATTCACAAAATACGGTATGTATCTCGCATTATCTATAACGTTGGGGGAGAGCTGATTACAAATACATTATACTCAAGAATTCAATAATGCTGATACACTATTATTAAGAGCCTTTACTCAAGAATATGATTTTTATCCACTAATTATATCCATGCTCTCTTGAACAATATAATCAGTATTAGTCGTAGGTGTTTGAAGCTTTCCCCTAATGTCACACTTTCATCAGTACCAGTTTGGTTTAAAATATTGAGCATCAGCTGATTAAGGCGATATACTAGCCAAAATTAGTCGGTAAGTATTTAAAATTAAAGCCAGAAACATATAATAGGGATGTATCGTTGCCTAGTTCTGGCGAAACTAAAGAGATGGAGAAATTGTATTATCGTGAAGCATTAGAAGAGGCTTTAAGGATACTCGAAGAAGACGAGAAACTTGTAGAAGAAATAAGGAAAATCGCCGAAGAATCTCCCTTCAAATATTACTACCTTGGATACACTAAGGCTCCCATAAAGGTGGAGATACGGAGTTGAGCACCCTACTTGACGTTGTCAAGGATAATCCAGCCGAACAACGTAGAAGAACCCTAGAGCTGTTAGAGGAGAAGTTAAAAGAGATATGTAATGATAAGTCGTGCGTGTTGTCAATTATAAATAATGTTTACAATCCACAAGCAAGACCCTACAGTATGCTGGAAATCACAACCATAGGCATTGTTGAACAAATGCTTGTTAAACTGAAGGAAACCGATTGCTCCACACTATTCATAATTCTGAACACTCTAGGCGGTGATATCCACTTTCCCGAAATGTTAATCACAAAGATAAGGGGACTTAAATTCAATAGGCTCTACGTCATAGTACCCAGCATAGCCATGTCTGCTGGCTCATTACTAGTTCTATTATCCGATGGTCTATGGGCGCCAAGAAGAGCTGTACTTGGACCCATAGACCCTCAGCTGGTTCTTCAAACTCCGCAAGGTCCCCGAGTCGTTCCAGCAATTTCTTTGAAGAAATTAATTGAGGAGACTATACCGAGGCTCGCTATAGAGAAGGAGCTTGGAAAAGAGAACCTGACTAAGTTGTATATCGCACAAGACCTCCTAGCATACCAAGCTGCACTACAAAGCTTAGAGTACATGTCTAGAATACTAGAAAGGGAGGTAAAGAAAAGATTGAGACCAGAAGCATACGAGAAGTTAAAGAAGAGCTTCCTCAGCGACGTAAGCACCCATGGAAAACCACTCAATCCACAATTCCTTAAGGAACTGGATTTTCCCGTAACAATACTGGATGAAGACGTTAATCAGGACGTACTAAAACTCATTGAAAGATATGATGCCTTATGCCAGAAATCTTTCCTGTTCGAACCAGGTCTAAAAACACTCATAGTCGGAAGCAGGCTAGGAGAAATAGTGCTCGGTGTAAGACCACCCCAACAGCCCCCACAACCATCTAAACCTACAAAACAACAAAAATCAGAAAAATAACTATGCACATCCTATGATAATTAACGTCACTATTGATATCCAAACTGTTTATCACTTTGGATAACATGCATATAACTCATATGCACTATTTGCATATCTTTGTGTTCTCACACGGCGGAGGTCCGGGGTTCGAATCCCCGCGGACCCACCAATAACTTTGTATCAGCAATTGTGAGTAACTCTCTAGCGCCTTAATAGAAACTATCCTATGACTTCTACCTTGTCGTTGTAAATAATTATTAGTTTTTTACCTATATTCTTGACTATGTCAAGAGCTTCAATTAGTTTCTCCGCTAATAGCCTAGGTAGTGTTGGGTGCACTCTAAGAACTATTATACCTGGATGACTATGGGGTGGATACCTGATTTCATCTGCAAAATCGCTATCTCTCGTTATTAATACGAGGTTTTTATTCTTGGCAATGTTTATAACAGTCTCATCATCTACTCCTTGAGGAACATATTCGACATAATGGCCCCGCTCTCTTAGTATACGGTATATTTTCCGTGGAATATTCTCATCGAGCAAGAATCGGTATGACACGCCTTTCCCTCCTTAGAAGCTCAGCCGCTAATGCAAGGGCTTCGAGAATCATCTCCTTACTGAGTTGAGGGTACTCCTCAAGTATATCATCTATCGACATACCTTCAGCTAGCATTTCTAATACATCAGAGACCAAGACTCGAGTGCCCTTGAATACTGGTTTACCGTGACATATCTTAGGGTCGGTAATAACCCATCTAAATTTCTTAGCCGACATTATTCCTCCTCCATGACCTCTATGCTTATCCACCCTATTAGATTATTTAGATTTAATGCAATTTACATGACGCATATCCGATTAT
>JAGGXK010000089.1 GCA_021163115.1 Desulfurococcales archaeon
CCCGGGTCCCTAATCCTGGCGGGCCCGCTATGCAAATCCTTCCCTTATTTATTATTGATTAAAGTGATGAGAAGAACATGGTTAAATATAACATCGTGCCATAAGTCATGTTTTACGGGAAATAGAAGAACTTGTTCCCTTACTTTTTATGCATAATATCTCAAGATAAACTGGCAATGCTATGGTTATGCTTATTAGTTCTGGTATTGCTGCACCAGGGGGCATGTCTTGGGTAAAGTGGAGATACCATGAGGTTATACCAATTACTGCCGGTGCTATAGGGAGGGGTTTTCTCTCTACATAACCATACACTATAAGGAGTAGTAGAAGTGTGACAAAGAAAAGTACTGAAACATAGAAATGAAGCCGTCCATAAACTTCATCAAAGACACCTATTAACATAAGGAAGTAGCCTGCAATCCCTATTAGGCTCCTATAAATCCATGAGACACCAGTAATTAGGACTGCTGTTAAGACCATGAGAAGACCTCCTGTAGACAATCCAAAGTTAAAGAAAGGCGCTGCATCACTGTTTACAGCATGACCTAGATCACTAAGAGCGTTATTTACTAGATCGAACCAGGGCGATATAGCTATAGAGATAGCTATAAATAATAGAGGAACAATAACAGCAAGTACTCCAATATAAAAGACCCTGTTCAAGACCTCGCCACCCATCATTCATTGGAATATTATCTTAAGGAAATTTAACTTTATAACAAGGTATAGTTCGTGGACATTTAATTATACTGAACAAGAATATATAGTATTAGAATCTGTAGGTAAAATAATATTTTAATAATAGTTTTGACTTTTTATTTGATACAATAAGGATTCGGGTAAAGGAATTACGTGGAAAAAGAAGTTCTTAACAGAGGCTCCTATTTTAATAATGGTTTTCAGGAAAACTAAAGAACCCTATTGGGTTCAAAGTGTATGGCTAGCTATAGGATATCTATTACTAGCTCTTGAAGAAAAGGGGCTTGCATCATTAACATATACTCCGCCAAAGGTAAAATGGGCTAATAAATTGCTTAATGTCCCAGGAGGAATATATGCTTCAGGCAATAATACCTGTAGGCAAATCAGAGAACAAGGAAAAGACTAAGAAAGACTCCATATAGGTGATATCGTATTTTGTAATAGATGAGGACAGAATTATAACACATGCTTTGAACAATATAATTTGTAATGAATATTAAGTATAAAGTACTTATACATTAGAGACATAGTAAGGGAAGTATGCTGAAGGATGTCACGGGCCTGATCTCTAGTTAGAGATGTGATGTACGGGCTATAGCTGAGTGTTAATAAGTGGTGTCTTAAGATATATCTTAAACCAACGGCTATAGCTTCCTAAAAATACGACCAAGTGTTTTACTATAGTTATGTTCAGGGGGCTATTGATTTGATTGAAGGTATTGTTGTATGGATAGAGGCTTTTAGTAAAGGTAACTTATTTATTGCTACCTTATTAGCTGGTTCTATATGTTTATTTCTAACCTCTATTGGTTCATTACCAGCTATTTTTGGACGTAAAATAACTGATAAAATGATTGATGTAGGACTAGGGTTTTCGGCAGGAGTTATGCTTGTAGCAGGATTTACAAGCCTTATTCTTCCCGGTATAGAGATGGGGGGTATAGGTTTAGTAGTGCTAGGTTTTCTCTTAGGCTCATTAACTATATATACTATTGACAGGTTGATCCCTCATGAACACATTATTAAGGGTTATGAGGGTCCTTCTTATCTGAGAAGAAGGATTAAAGCTGTATGGTTACTTGTGTTTGCAATAATAATCCATAATATTCCAGAGGGCTTAGCTGTAGGAGCTGCTATAACCTATAGTATAAGGTATGGTGTTTTAATGGCTATTGCGATAGGTATACAGGATATCCCGGAAGGACTGGCTATTGCTGTACCATTAGTTGGAGTAGGCTTAAGGACTAGAACAGCTATAGGGATAACGTTTCTAAGTGGCTTAATAGAACTAGTTACAGCAGTTCTGCCAGTTTTTGTAATAAGTCTTTCTAATACACTCTTGCCAGTGATCCTAGGGTTTGCGGGAGGAGCAATGATTTATGTTGTAAGCCATGAGGTCATACCTGAAACTCATAGACATGGATATGAAGAAGAAGCCACGCTCGGATTTATAACAGGCTTTATAATAATGCTTATCCTAGATACACTATTATGAAAAAAACTATATTTAATCCTATGTCCTAGTATCCCCAGCAGTGTAACTGTAATATATCAACTCAGCTTACTAATGGGTAGATGTCATGTTTAAACTAGTTATTCTAGATCTTGATGGAACCCTATGGGATCACTGGGATGCATCTAAGTTAGAGCCACCCTTTAGACTAATTAATGAGATACCTTAGTTGATAGAAAAGGGGAAAAACTAAGGCTATATCCTGGTGTAAGAACGTTTCTCTACAGTCTACGCAGATGTCGTTTAAAGGTTACTGTTGCAAGTTGGAACAAACCTAGTATTATTCTACCTATACTAGATATACTAGATTTAATGAGGTTTCTGAATTTTTATATAATAGAATATCATGATAGAAAAGACTTAATGATAAAGAAGATCATTAACTGGTATGAAAGAGAGTGTGAGGAGATAAAGCCTAGTGAGATAGTCTATATAGATGATAGGGATATCCGTATAAAACAGATAAGAGAGAACATAGGGGAAGTATTCTTCATCATGATCTGGAGAGATGTAAGAGGGTATAACGAGATATTAGAAATTCTTGGTTGTGCAGAATAACCTGATTTATTTTTCTCTTATTGTCTTTAAAAGTAGTATGAAGGCTATAGCTTCCATAGCTAGTACATAGTAGATAATAAGCGGCTGCATGATCTGGTATAGATAGCCTATAATAGCATTACCTATGGACCAAGATATACCAAATGTTACACCGTAGACACCGTATGCATATGCTCTTTTATCTATGGATACAAGGTCTGCTACAGCCGCTCTCATTATTGTCTCATAGATCCCCATGAGGAAACCCCATATTATACTGCCGAAGAGGAGCATGTACATAGATCCAGATAGTATGAATGGTATAAACAATACTGCCAGCCATGGGGTGATTATAAGGATCCTTAATCCTATACGATCATAGAGATATCCTGCTGGTAAAGCTATTATGGCATCAGAAAGCATAGCTGCTGTGTAGAATAATGGTATTACATAAGGTGGTATAGTGCTGATTGCTTTGTAGTGGTAAGCTATAAGACCCCAGTGCATAAAACCCATTGCTAGAAAAGCCATTGATGCTACATAATATAGAAAACGTCTTCCTAAATAATACTGTTTTCTATCAGATACAGCCTTTTTAACAGATCTGATGTTGGGGTATATAGCTATAGATGTTATGACTAGAGCCACAGCTATTAAAGCAGGGATAAATAAGTAAATGAAAGCAGCTCTGTAATCTCCTCCTGTACTATATATTGTCCATGCAACAATAGATGGACCAAGTACTGCACCTATTTGATCCATTACTTCGTGTAAACCAAAGCCTTTTCCCTTCCCAATATGCTCTGTAACTTCAGCAAGAATTACATCGCGGGCAGGGGCTCTAAGGCCTTTACCTATTCTTTCAACTAGTATAAGGATGAACGCGTATTCCCAGCGTCCTACAAAGGCTAGCAGAGGGACAGCAAAAACATTTATAGAATAACCCATTAATACTAGGGACCAGTAGACCTTACTAGATCTAAGATAGCCTGCTATAAATCCTCCTAGCCCTCTTGTTAAATAACTAACTAGGTCACCTATACTTATCAATCCAGCTATTACTGCAGATGCCTCAAGCAATTCTAAGTAAGCTCCGAGAATTGAACGAGCACCCTCATAGGTTATATCAGCAAACAATGAAACCAAGCTGAGAAGAAGAAAGACCATTGCAGCTTTACGGTAATTCATCACTAATCACTTACCCAGCACTATCTTTATAGAGAATACCTCGGGGGAAATAAATAATCTTAGGATACAGGGAGCTTATAATGTATATCCAGCTACTCCTTACTTTAGTAACCCTCATGGATGTTTTAGCAACTATATATGCTTTTATACATTTAAGGAAAAGCTTGGGAAATATTCTTAAACCCGAATATAATACTCTAGCTTATGATGCCCTCAATGATTCTTTTATATCAGTAATTATCCCTGTAAGGAATGGAGCAAAAACTCTTCCAAAGACTATAGAGTCTGTTCTAAGCCAGGATATGGATCAAATTGAAGTCATTATTGTTGATGATGAAAGTATTGATGAAACACCATTAGTTGCAAAGAAGTATGAAGCACTTGATAGCAGGGTAAAATGTCTTAGAATTAAGGAGAAACCCTGTAATTGGGGTCCTAAAGCCTATGCTTGCTATATTGGATATAGGAATAGTAGAGGAAAGTATCTAGTATTTCTTGATTCAGATACATGGTTTATAAGACCATGGGCTCTCTCACTACTAGTACATTATTTAAAGGAGAGGAACGGTATAGTCTCCCTCCTACCTAGGTTTCTATGCTCTACTTTGAGATGTAAAGTTGTTGAAATAGTTTTGACTGTATTCTCTCACGCCTTCTTCGGTTTTGATAGAGTTTTACGTAAAAGAAGTAGGAGAGCATGGTTTTATGGTTGTTGCTGGGCTATTTCTAGGGAAACATACAATAGACTTGGAACCCACAAAGTTGTTTGGAACAGTATTGTTGAAGATCGCGATCTTGCTGAGAAGGCAAAAAACGTCAATATACCCATTACTATAGTTAATGGAAGAGATCTTGTTGCAACCTTATGGTATCCTCTACTTCGAGATACAGTAAATGTGTTAGCAAGAGTGCTAAGAAGACATGGGAGGAAACGCTTGGAAAGCCTTTTAGCTTCCATAATTATATTGCTAGCCTACTGGATTCCTATAATATCAATAATATACGGTATAGTATCTCAACATATTCTGATTGGTTTACTTGGTTTAATAGGGTATGCCATACTTTCGTTTCTACACATGGAGGGAGCAGAGATAAATAAATACAGTAAATTTGTCGCCCTATTACATCCTATAGGTGGAGCGGTCCTTGCTATAGGGCTTTGTAAAGCTACTTTAGCTAAGAACATTTCTTGGAAGGGAAGAATTGTAGAAGAACCTTTATATAAAGCATTAAGAGATCAAACTAAGTAAGTTAGATACAAAGAATATTGTCTTAATTTTAAATTATTAGCTTTGATTCTGACACCAAAAATAGACTAGACATAATACTATTATACATCACCATTAATAGTTCATTTATCGTTTCTTTTATTGTTTCATTATACTACTTAGTATCTTTACAAGATTCTTTGCTCCTTCTAGTACCTCTCGTGATACATTTGTGCCGAAGTCTATATTCTTGACTTGAATACCCACTATGTATGTTTCCAAAGCAACGTTGTGGTTTCTTAGGTATTTTATAAGTAATCTAATAGGTATATTATGAGTTGTTGCAAGAAATCCCCCGGATACGTCATCGATTTTAGCCAATATTATAGAGCCGGGAGGAGTGTTTTCTGCAACAACACCATCAATTATAATAAGAGTCTTTGCTTTGGATTTTATTATGTCTTCTAGACAAGTTTCTAGTCCAAATTCGCATTGTATACAATTATAACCTAGTTCTTGAAGCATTTTACATACAATTAAGCCTACACGATCATCATTTCTTAGTTCTGTTCCTACTCCTGCAATTAAATACGCATCTTTATTTTCATGAAGGAGTTTAGCTAGTTTATTGTATAGTGTTGAAATGCTTTCTTCCAAGATCTTTTTAACCCCTATAAGTTAAGTTATCTTATTTATAATACCCTCTATTGATCTATAGAATAACGTCGTTTTTATACAATTAATATCACCTATACAGTTATCAATGTATTTATCAAATGGTATATTACCAAGATATTGTATATTGTAGTCTCTACATATCTTGTTTATAGGGTTAGTTGGTTTATTAGCCATATTTTCTATAAGGCCTATAATTTTTTCTCCAGAGTCTTTTAGAAACACAATCATCCTTTCTATAGATTTTATTGAGAGAGGACTAGGCGTTGTAACCAGTATTATTCTGGGATCTATGAGATAGCTTAGGATATCCAAGGCTTCATCAGAAATTCCTGGAGGTGAATCAACTATAAGATAGCTTGTTTTGCCCCATCTTGTTATAGCTAGTAGCTCCTTTATTGCATAATCTATTTCGCTTCCTCTAAGTGATAAGGGCTTGTCTTCACTATAGAAGACTATTGATAGAAACTTTATACCATGGATTATGGGCGGTATAATGCCTTTCTCTTCTATAGGTTTTATTGATGAAATATTGATACCTAGTACTAAATGGCATGAGGGGTTCGTTATATCTAAATCAAGTAGACCTACACTAGATCCTTTTAATGATAGGGAGAGAGCCATTAATGACGATATAAGGGTTTTTCCTACACCTCCTTTAGAGCTCATAATAACTATCGTGTTTCCTATGTCTTTAAGAGATTCTCTAATAGCTATTATCCTTGGATCAAGTTCTATATTCGTCACTTTACAACAACCTCTCCAATTGTTAATCCTCTTCCCTTTACTACTTCAAAATCTCTTGAACCACAGCGGGGGCATGTAAAGTATGAGTGAACAACTTCAGGGATAAAATGTATTGCTTCCCTAACAGCTTCATCTACTTCAAGGTCATTTAAACTCCATGTGTAACCACATCTTCTACATCTAAATAGAGCTTCTTCATCAATCAATACTATGGCTTCATCACTATACTCTATATTGTATTGTCTAAACAGTTCTCTTAGTGAGAACATAAATACCTCCTTATCTATTGATTGTAAGACACCCAATCTAATAATGATCCTTTCAAGTCTTGAGGCATTATTTTCCTTCAATAGCTCCAAGACATATCTAGCGACCGCATCTGCAAGTGCCCATTCATGCATAGCTACTCAACTCCTTTCTCTAAACAAAGTTGGTATCTTAGCAGTATAAAGCATAGCCTAACTATATATTAATGTCTAGGTTAACCAACGCATTTTCAGCCCAAATTCTACAAGTGCCTTCAATACTAACCATACATGGTCCATAGGGTTTTTCAGGCGTACATGCTTTAAGAAATAGAGGGCATTCCGTAGGCTTTATCTTCCCCAACACCACTTCACCACATCTACATCCAGGGATCTCATCGTTTCTTATATCCTCTTCCTTTACATCAGCTATCAACCTTGCATCATAATCTCTGTATTTACTTGAGAGAAATACCCCACTAGATGGTACCAGGCCTATGCCTCTCCAATATGCATTTTTTATGGTATATACCCTCTCAAATAACCCCTTAATGTAGAGGTTGCCTTCAGGTTTAACCACTCTCCTATATTCATTAAATAATTCTGGCTTCCTCCTATAGAGTTGGTGTAGGATAAAGTATATTGCTAAAAGTACATCAATGGGCTCAAAACCAGTAACTATTGTTGGTATACTATATTTTTCTACAATAAACTTCCAAGCATTGGATCCTATTACGGCTGATACGTGACCTGGGGCGATTACTCCATGTAGTTCTACATCTTTAACTTTTTCAAGCAAATACTCCATGATGGGGGGTGTTAGTCTATATGCTGTATACACAAAGAGGTTAGAAGGAATAGTGTTCTTTACAAGAGGCTCTGCTGTTGACGCCATTGTTGTTTCAAATCCTACTGCAAAGAATATGTATTTCTCATGAGGATTTTTCTTAGCTATTTTTATTGCATCAAGAAAACTATAGACAATAGATACCTTACCCCCCAGAGCCTTGGCTTCAGATAAGCTTCTAATCCTACTTCTCGGGCTGGCAGGGAGCTTGAATGCATCACCATATGTTATTATGTTGAAGCCTCTAAAAGAAAGATCTATTAGTATATCAACGTATGAACCTGGTGTGATACAGACAGGGCATCCAGGTCCTGCAACAAGGTCTATATTGCTTGGCATAAGGCTTCTAATACCATAATATGTTATAGTCCATTCATGGGTTCCACAGAAATTCATTATATTTATCTTTCTATAACCCTTATTCTCTAGTTTCTTAGCATACTTTCTAATCATTTCAACGATCTGTTTACTAACAGGGTTTTTCTCATATAACATCTTTAGCTTCTTTACTAGACTCATTAGTCACCAGACCTCAACTAAGTTATTAATGTATTAATAGGTTATGGAGGGCTTTTATTAATAGACACCTAGCAGGGAATCATAGGTTTATTATATTGATAAACTCTTACCTAATGTTGAATAAGGACTATTCGCTTATTTAAGCACTTGGGATATTTTGAAGATTTTTGGAAACGCTGTATTTATATCCTTCTTCTACAGTATGATTAATGATGTCATCAGGCACTAGCCGATGACGGCCATAGCCTGTAACCCGTACCCCTCTGGTGTGCGGGGATGTAGCTCCCAATGAACCACCGATCAAGAATGGGGTGGCTGAGGGAGAAGCCCATGCAGATTTCCAGAATATCCATAGTTACCAAAAGATAAAACACTGGCAACCACTAGGGTGTAGTAGGTGTCCTTTATCAAACTTGTACATGGTGCAGGAGCTAGGGAGATGTGGAAGCTTATAGAGAAAGTTATCATAAATAATGTGCCGCCAGAGTATAGGAAGATAGAGAATGGAGTAGGCTTGGATGTCTTAGACGATGGTGCAGCAATAAAGATTGGTGATAAATACTTAGTATTTGCTATCGATAGTTTTACGGTTAATCCCATATTCTTCCCTGGCGGAGATATAGGGCATTTAGCTGCTTCTGGAGTAATCAATGATCTAGTAATGATGGGGGCTTTACCTATAGCTTTCATGGACACTATTGTTGTAGAAGAAGGGTTTCCAATAAAGGATTTAGATACCATTATTAAGTCTATGACCAAGATCTTGTTTGAAAACAACATTGCATTAATTGGCGGTGACCTCAAGGTTATGCCTAGAGGAAGTATTGATAAGATAACGATAACTGGCATGGGTATAGGGGTTGCGGAAGAAGTTATTATTGATAAGAATATACGTGAGGGAGATAAGGTCATCGTAACAGCACCTATAGCAGAACATGGAGCCACTATCTTGGCAACTCAATTAGGTCTGCTTGATAAAGCAAGAGATCTTAAAAGTGATTCAAAACCTCTTACAAATACTGTTCTTCCAGTTATAAGAAAGTATGCCAAGTATATACATGCTGCTAGGGATCCTACGCGAGGAGGTCTTTCATCAACTCTTAGTGAGTGGGTGTATGGGACAGATTTAACAATAATTATTGATAGAGCTAAGATACCCATAAGGGATCATGTAAGGGAGTTTCTGGATGCACTAGGTGTTGATCCTTTATCTATGGCTTCTGAAGGTGTTGCAGTTCTTGCAGTAGATCCTCTTGTAGCAGATGAGGTTGTAGAGGAACTCCATAAAAAAGGTGAAACCTATAGTACTATCATAGGATACGTGAAAAAGGCTCCAAACAAAATAGTGAGCGGCAAGGTCGTTGCTATAACAGAGGTTGGGGGAAAGGTGTTGGTGGAGCCTAAATCAGTAAATCTTCCACGGATATGCTAGGTGGTAAACCCTATGTGTCTCGGTGTACCTGCTGAAGTAGTTGAAATATACAATAAAGATGAATTAAGGACTGCTAGAGTAAGAATTGGAGGTGCTGAAACAGAGATCTTACTAACATTGTCTGAGGACATAAAACCAGGGGACTATGTAATAGTTCATGCAGGAATAGCTATATCTAAGATTGATGAAGAGGAACTTGACGAAATACTTAATTTATGGCGTGAATTATCCAGTACATTATTGTAATCATTACTACGTTATCTTGGTTGATAAGAATTGGTTATAGCTGTAAAACTAATTATTACAGGGCTTGTCCAAGGAGTTGGTTTTAGGCCCTTTATACATAGACTTGCTACATCACTTAGGCTACGAGGATACGTACGTAATGTAGGGGGTTCAGAGGTTGAAGTATATCTTGAGGGGAGAAGAGACTCTATTAAGGAATTTCTTAGGAGATTATATGAAGAAAAACCACCGCCAGCAATTATAGAGAACGTGGAGATCTATAGTGTAGAGCCTATGGGATGCAGAGACTTTGTAATATTAAAGAGTTCTATAAACCCTATAAAGAGATCAATGATACCCCCTGATTTTGCTATATGTAGGTACTGTTTAGCAGAGATACTTGATCCAGATAATAGAAGGTATAGATATGCTTTTAACTCATGTGCTTGGTGTGGACCAAGGTTTTCAATGATGTATAAGGTACCGTATGATAGAGAGAATACTTCTATGAAGAAATACAGTTTATGTAGTAAATGTCTTCAGGAGTACACTGACATAAATAATATTAGACGATATCATGCACAAGGCATTAGTTGCCTAGACGATGGTCCTAGACTTAAACTTACTGACAAAGATGGAGAAGAAATTGATGTAGGTGACCCAATAACCTATGCCGCCAAACTAATTGATGAAGGACATATTGTTGCAATTAAAGGGCTTGGCGGATACCATATAGCTGCTCTTTCAACAGATGATGACGTAGTGTTAAGGCTTCGGAAGAGAAAGCAGAGACCGCAAAAGCCTTTCGCTATAATGGTGTTAACTACAAGTGTTGCAGAAAAGCTTGTATATATAGATGATGTATCTAGAAAGATCTTAGAATCACCTAAAACCCCTATAGTGTTACTGCCTAAGAGAGATGACTCTCCTGTTTCGAAGTATGTCTCTCCAGGCCTAGATAAGGAAGGAGTTTTCCTAGCCTATACCGGGCTTCATTATTTATTATTGTCTGAGACTAGGGACAAGTTCCTCATAATGACCAGTGGTAATAGGAAAGGAAAACCTATGTGTATCACTGAGGAATGTGCCTATAAGATGCTTTCTTCAATTGTAGACTACTATCTAGTACATGATAGAGAAATTGTTAATAGAGTAGACGACTCTGTTGTAAGATTTACTAATAAAAGACCGGTTCTACTTAGAAGAGGGAGAAGCTATACACCACTATGGATAAGATTACCCTTTAGACTTGATAGGGAATATATTGCCTTTGGCGCGGACATACATAATGCTGGGGCTATAGGATTTGATGATAAAATTGTTTTAACACAGTATATCGGGGACTTAAGTGATCTAGACGTTCTCTCAGACCTAGATAAATACCTAGAGTTCTTTATTAGAAATTACCGTATAAACCCATATAATGCTATATATGTAGCTGATAAACACCCCGGCTATCTCTCCAGGTACTTAGCTTTAAAATATAGCAGAGAGTACCAGGGTGTTTTTGAGGAGATACAACATCACTATGCACATTTACTTGCAACAGCCATCGATAATGGTTTATATGGAGAATTCCTTGGGATAGCTATTGATGGTATCGGACTGGGTGATGATAATGCTATATGGGGTGGCGAAGTATTCTATATTAACATGCTTGACGGGGTATACGAGAGAATAGGGCATCTAGAATATCAGCCATATGTTGGTGAGCAAACAACATTCTATCCAGCAAGGTATCTTGTAACTATTCTAACTAAAATCATGGGCTATGAAGAACTAACTAGGTTCATAAAAAGATCAGGATTAGAAGATAAAGTACCAGGAGGTATTAGAGAATATGAGATGCTCTATGCCATGGTTAAGAGAAACAAGTATATATCCTCATCAAGCACTGGTAGACTACTTGATGCTGTAGCTTCATTGCTAGGGGTTTGTTATTATAGGAGTTATGAAGGAGAACCCGCTATAAAGTTAGAATCCTTTGCTAGAAATGGGGTGCTCTTAGATGACATAACATATAGTATTAGAACAGATAACAATAACTACGTTGTTGATACAACAGCATTAATCATGCAACTTATTGATAACATGGATTTCAGAGACAAAGCTAGTCTAGCTAAAACTGTTCAAATAATAATTGGTGAAGCACTAGCTGATATCGTTGTTAATTATCTTAAGGGTAGGAGAAATATCCAGCCATATATTTTGGTTGGCGGAGGCGCTTCTGTAAACGACTATATAATTCATGGTATAGAGAGGAAATTGAATAATTATGGCCTTGAATTATATCTGCCAAGAAGCATTCCTGCAAATGATGGAGGTATAGCAGTAGGACAGATAGTGGCAGCATTTCTTAAAAACAATATTAATGTATAGATCATGTTCTTTCCATGTTCTTCTTTGAACTAAGTATCCCACGTTAGTTTCACTAACTAATTAAAGTTAGCCTAACCTAAATCAATACTTTTATTCCAAAGACAAATTAGTAGTCTATGAAGAATGTAAGGTGTATTGTTGATGGAGCGGGTAAAGATTATAAGGCTGTCACCATGGCTTGTCCACTTTAACACTGGTGCATGTAATGGTTGTGATATTGAGGTTCTTGCAGCTCTTACCCCACTTTATGACCCAGAAAGGTTTGGTATAAAACTTGCTCCATCTATACGTCATGGAGATATACTCGTTGTAACAGGAGCGGTGACTAAGAAAGCAGGTGAGAGACTGAAGAGATTATATGAACAGATGCCTGAACCCAAGTTTGTAGTGGCAGTAGGTGCTTGTGCTTGTAGTGGGGGAGTATTTGCAGGCTCTTATTCTGTCCTAAACGGTGCAGACAATGTTATCCCTGTTGATGTTTATATACCTGGTTGCCCCCCAAGACCTGAAGCAATACTTGATGGTATAATAATGCTTCTTGAAAAATTGAAGTCTGGCAAAATTGTAGAAGCTAAGGCTCAGAGGGGGTAGCGGCAATGGCTACAGCTCCCAGCCTTCCATCTAGGCTTGATTTTCTGAAAGACTATGTATTGAAAACTTACTCTATGAAACCAAATAGAATAATTATTGAAGTTGATAGCAAATATGTTCACAAGGTATTTGAGTTATTTAAGGAAAGACTTGGGTTCCCAAACTTTTATATCTCAACAATAGCTGGTACCGATTTTCCGAAGGAGAATACTATACGTGTTGACTATTATGTTGTTGTCCTCCCTGAAGAACAAACCATTGTTATTAGGACCTACCTGCCTAGAGATGAGCCTAAAATTGCCTCAATAATAGATATTGTTCCTGGCGCTTTGGCTGGCGAATGTGAAACCTATGACTTGCTTGGAGTATATTTTGAGGGTAATAGGTTTTTGAAGAGAGCATTTTTTGTACCAACTGATGTTGTAGAGAAAGGTATCTTCCCCTTGAGAAAGGATTCTAAGGTGTAAAGCTATGACTGTTACAAAGATTGTTGAGATCCCATTAGTGCTAGAAATACCTATTGGGCCACAGCATCCAGCTTTGCATGAACCATTACTTCTTAAAGTATATGCTGATGGAGAGGAGGTTGTACGTGTTGATATAAATACCGGGTATAATCATCGTGGCGTAGAAAAGCTTTGTGAAAAGAATACTTTCTATAGGGATATATTCATTGCTGGGAGAGTATGTGGTATATGTAATACTGTACATGCCAACTGTTTTGTCAGAGCACTAGAAAGAATTCTTGATTTAGAGCCTTCTCCTAGAGCAAAGTATCTTAGAGTACTAGCCATGGAATTGGAGAGAATTCATAGTCATATGCTTATTAATGCTGTTATGGCAGAGATCCTTGGTTTCGATACATTGTTTATGCTTATCATGAGGGATAGAGAAATGGTTATGAAGGCTAAGGAGATACTTACAGGCAATAGAGTTTTAGCAGACTATATGATTGTTAGTGGTGTTAGAAGAGACATCGATGAAACAAAACGAGATCGATTATTATCTATACTTGATAAGGTTGAGAAGAGGATAAAGTATTATAGGAAATTATTTGAAGAGGATGCTACAATAAATCTTAGGTTACGGGATGTTGGTGTTATAAAGGATGTTGATGCATCAAGGTATGCTCTTGTAGGCCCGCCTGCTAGGGGTTCCGGAATAAAGATTGATGCTAGGGCATCTGATAAATATGATGCTTATGATGAGATACCATTTAATGTTATTGTTAGGAAGGAGGGAGATAGCTGGGCAAGAATGATGGTTAGGTGGGATGAAGCACTAGAGTCTGTAAGCATGTCTAGATATGTATTAGAACACTTACCTAGGGATTCTAATGCTGTCCCTGATGAACGTAGGCTTCCGAGAAGATTTCCTCCTGGAGAAACCTTTACAAGGGCTGAGGCTCCTAGAGGAGAGCTAACTTACTATGTATTAAGTGATGGGAAGCCTAAGCCTTATAGAGTTAAGATAAGGACACCATCGTTTAACAATATAATAAATGGTGGGTTTGCGTATATAGGGTATACTATTGCTGACTTGCCAGCTATACTTGTCTCTTACGATCCATGTATATCGTGTATGGAGAGAGCTATAGTAATTGATCTGCGAAACAATAAAAAGATGTATGTATCTCTAAAAGATCTTGTGGTAGGGGGGAGGAAGTGAAGCCCTCGCTTATTAAGGAGGTTTTAAGGAACCTGTTCAGTAAGCCTGCTACTATACAGTACCCTAGAGAGCAAACTATTATAGAGCCTGACTTTCGTGGAAGACATTATGCTGATCTTATGAAATGTATTGGATGCAGCTTATGCTCTATAGAGTGCCCAGCCAATGCTATTAAAATGGTCAAGATACCTGAGGAATACCCTGCACCAAAGAAGAACCCGAGGAAAATATATCCTGTGATTGATTACTTTAAATGCGTGTACTGCTATAGATGTGTAGCTGTATGCCCTACTAGAGCGTATATTGTTACAAATAATTACAGGCTTGCATCCTTTAAAAGAAGTACTTCAGAGAAACTCTCGCTTGAAACACTTAAAAAAGCAGGGTGAATACTATGATAGGGCTTGAGGAGCAGGTTACCACGTATATACTCTATGCAATACCTATCTACATGATTGCTTTCTCCCTTTATATTGTGAGAGCATTAAAGGGGCCTACGATACCTGATATAGTATTGGCTATAGACGCTTTAACATATGATCTTGCTGCCTTCCTTGTGATCCTATCTATATTCTTTAGATCACCTATACTTATTGCAACCGCGATAGTGCTTGCACTCTGGGTTTACTCTCTAGACATCTATGTTGCAAAGTATCTTGAAGCAAGAGAGCTGGGTGAGTAGTAGTGGTGGGTTTTGATTATATACTTGTTATTATAGGCGAGGTCCTTATAGCTATAGGCATATTCTGTGATCTTGTTGCATCTATAGGTATGCTTAGGTTTCCAAACTTTTATGTAAGACTACATGCTGCCACACTTGGCACTATAGGTGGTGCCGTAGTACCCTTGATTGGTGCTGCACTAGTTGCTGCTGGAAGTGATTTTCTTGGAACATATAGGTGGTTTATGGCTGGTGGTGCGGTGATTACTGCTATACTTGTGTTAATGCTAGCACCTGCTGGAAGCCATGCACTTGCTAGAGCAGCACATAGATCCGGGGCTGCTAAGGTGTTTCCCAAGATAGCTGATCACTTGGAAGAAGATAGAGGTGGTATGAAGTGAGCCCTGAAACACTTATACTTGGTATACTTGGTTTTCTAGGTCTTGTATCTGTTATTGCTACATTTCTCGCCATTATGGAGCGTGACTTGTTGAGAGCTGTATTATTCTCAGCTATTCAGAGCACCGTATATGCGTTTATATACTATCTGCTTATGGCTCCTGATATAGTGCTTGTATATATCCCTGTAGCTGTTGGGTTGTATCCGGCTATAGTATTGTTTCTTATAAAGAAGACGGAGCGTTATGAGGGTGAGAGCGGTGAGAACCACTAAGGAGAACCTAGTTATAGCTATCTCAATGGCATTATTTGTACTATTACTTTCACTAGTATTGGCGGTAGGAGGCTTAGGTTATATACTACCTCCTCCGCAGGTAAGGCTTATTGCTTCATGGTATCTGAGAGTAACATTTAACCCGTTTGAACGACTATTTTCAGCAATGGCTCCGGAGGGAGTAACATCTATTGTATGGGACTTTAGAGGGCTTGATACATTATTTGAGACAACTGTATTCTACCTAGCAATAATAGGTTCAATAGCTATTGCACGCGGCGTTATCGGTGGACATAAGGAGGTTGATGAGAAAAAGCTTGGTCTTTCATTAATAGTTAAGAGTGTCACCCGTATATCGCTGGGAATGATCCTTGCTGTTGCAGCCTCCATAGCACTCCATGGACACTTAACCCCTGGCGGAGGCTTTCAAGGAGGAGCTTCTGCTGCTGTTGCACCTCTTATTCTTCTCGTTGTTTTTTCACGATATTTCATAGAGAAACATGGTATTACAAAGAACACTATGCTTATACTTAGAAGCATAGGATTATTTGGAATAGGTATGACAGCGTTTATTGTAGTTATTATTGCCCTAGCTTCAGGGGCTCCAGCTTTTGTTTTCCAGAATCAGCCAAAAACCATAGCACCTACGGGAATGCCGTTTGAGATTGGCGGGGCTTTAACTGGTGGTACACTATGGTTCTTTAACGTGTTTGAGATGGTGGCTGTAGCAGCTGGATTTACAATAATATTCCTTCTTCTAGCTATTCCTGAAGAAGAGTATAAGAAGATCTTGAGGCTTGGTGGGGGTGAGCATGAGTGATTGAGCTTGAAACATACTTCTTTACAATACTTGTTCTCTCAATGTTTGTAAACCTAGGCCTAGCCCTATATGGTGTGCTGGCTAGACCTAGTTTGGTTAAGAAGATTATTGCATTAACAATACTCAGTGATACAGCTAACACATTCGCTATAATAGTTGGTTATGCTAGATGGCCTTCACCAACACTACCTATCAAGCCACCTGTGCTTACAAACCTTAATCCAAGCCAGGTGGATATACTAGTATTTTCCCAGCAAGCAGTTGATCCATTGCCACAGGCGCTGGTTTTAACGGCTATAGTTATAGGGTTAGCTGTTACATTATTCCTTGTATTTCTTACACTCCAAGCCTACCGCCTCTACGGTACAACAGATGTTAGGAAGATCAGTAAGCTAAGGGGGTGAGGGTTATGGATGCAAAGTGGCTTGGTAAATGGGCTGGTGTATCAATATTAGTATTCATCACATACATAATATTTAGTGGATCTATAAGCGGTTATGATTTGCTGACAGGAGCTATTGTAGCAGTAATTGTTGGTGGGCTTGTAGCCAATTTTGTTATAACTGAGCCTAGGAAATTGCTTGAGGTAGGTAGGCTTGGATGGCTTATAGTATATGCTATATACTATTTCTTTGCTGCAGAGGTTCGAGCGCATCTAGATGTTATGAAGAGGATTCTTCATCCAAGGATGCCTATAAACCCTGCAATAGTGAGGATCCCGTATAGGGTTGAAACAGATTATGCTATGACACTTATAGCTAACTCTATAACCAATACTCCTGGAACTGTTGTAGTTGATCTTGATCCTGAAAAGAAGATCTTTTATGTACACTGGATAGATGCCAAAACTCTTGAAGCTGAAAAGGCTCGTAAACATGTCTCTGAGTCATTTGAATATTATGCTAAAAGAATATTTGACTAGGTGGTAGGCCATGGATGTGGTTACACAGTTACTAGGAATAATTGTGCCTTTGCTTGCTTTAGCAGCTTTTGTTATACCACTCTTATCCCTATATATAAAGAAGAAGGGATTCTTCGACGTCTATGTTACAGGATTTTCGACTCTCGCATTGTTAATATCGTTCTTTACAGCATTGAAAGTCATTAATACAGGTAAGCCATTGCTCTACGCCTATGGTGGCTGGCCTCCACCGCTTGGTATATCATATGAGATTGATAGCTTTAATGCTGTATTGGGTGTTTTGACTGCTGGGATTATGTGGTTTATAGTACTGTATAGTGTATGGTATTCCAGCCATATGGATAGCTATGTCTGGTATTATACGCTCTTGCTAGGTCTTGAGACAGGCTTACTTGGATGCCTGTATACAGGTGATGCATTCAACTTATTCGTAATGATCGAGGTACTATCCATATCAGCCTACGGCCTTGTAGCATACTACAGGAATAAGCCTCAGGCAATTGAAGCAGCTATAAAGTATGGTATGATAGGGGCTGTTGCCACTACATTGTATTTCCTAGCACTAGTGTTCATCTATGCCTCTTTTGGTACACTTAATATGGCTGATATATCCTTGAAGGCTCATCAGCTACCCTTCTTTAACTTGATAAGTAATGATATATACGGCCATATAATGGCTGCATCAGCTGTTGCACTTGCTCTAGCGCTGTGGGCATTCACCTTTAAGTCAGCGCTATTCCCTAACCATTTCTGGCTACCTGATGCACACCCTGAAGCACCTACACCTGTTTCAGCAGCTTTATCCGGTCTTGTTGTAAACGTTGGTGTATATGCTATTATAAGGTTCATGTACACAATCTTTGGAAAGGCAAGTATTGTTGGAACCATAGGGTTTAGGGATGTAGTGTTATGGGCACTACTTATACTAGGTATAGTATCCGGGCTTGTAGGGGCTTTACTTATGATTGTTCAGAGTGATGTAAAGAGGCTTCTAGCATATAGTACGATAAGCCATATAGGACTAATATACATGGGGGCATCAATAGGGTTGTCTAGTGTGTCTCAGGAGTCTATGAGCCTAGGATTAACAGCTGCATTGTTCCATATAATAAACCATAGTGTTGGAAAAGCCCTGCTCTTCATGGCCACGGGTATACTTATCTGGGCAGCTGGCACTAGGGACTTAGATAAAATGAGTGGTATAGGCAGACTGTATCCTGCTGCATCTCTGGCAATACTACTTGGGTTCTTCCAGCTTATGGGGTTGCCGCCCTTCGGTGGATTCTTTAGTAAACTATTATTGTATCAAGCACTCATATCTGCTGGATTAATTATTCCTGCTGTAATGGTTATCCTTATCTCCGCCATTTCAATACTCGGCTATATAAAGGCAATGTATGCTCTAATATTCCTCCCGCCAGGCAGTGAAATGACTAAGAAGCCTGGTACAGGACTTGCTTCAGCTGTTGTACTCGTGCTTGGAGTAACTTGTATAATTCTGGGAATACTGGCTCCATTCTATATTATTCCATGGCTTAATAACGTAGTTTCTACTTCCCTGACATACCAGGGTGTACTAAACTATATTAACGTATTCAGGGAGGCTTTGTTAAAACTGATGCCAGGGTAGAGGTGATAGACAATGGCAGTAACATTAATCCTTGATCCCTATACGGCATTACTTGTTGAAGCAGGTATTATGGGGTTTATAGGGTTTGTTATCTTTATTTTATACAAGGCGTTGAAGTCTAGGTATGGAGTGAAGGGGGGAGATTCTACTGAAATGTACTTAGGTGGGGAACACCCATCTATCCTGACTAGGCCTAATGCTCCAGCCACAGGTTTTTATTGGGGTTTTATAAGGGTTTTTGCTAAGAAGCTGTACTATTATGTAAGGGATATAGTGCATAGTGGTAAGTTTAATGAGTGGGCTGCTTATATGGCTGGCTGGTTTGGTTTCCTAATGGTTCTCTCACTACTGGTTATCTATGTTGTTATAGGGGGGTTGATGATCTGATGGGTGTTCTGGAGATATTATTCTATATATTGTTTGCCGCACTCGTGTTTCCTGGTCTAGTATTTATATCAGCTCTTGCATTGTTTACTGAGTGGTTTATTAGGAAGATTGAGGCTAGGATGCAGAATAGAATGGGGCCTAGCTATGTAGGGCCCTTTGGGCTTCTCCAGCCTCTTGCTGATATGCTTAAACTGTTTAGTGTCAAGGAGGAGATAAGGCAGAGATATAGTGTCCCTGGCATAGCTGTGGGTTTTGCTGTACTGGGTATTGGAGCTGCAGTTGCAGCCCTCTTTCTGCTCCCATTATCACCTATAAGGATTGCAGCAAACTATGACTTCCTTATATACCTGTATCTCTGTAGTTTATGGATTCCTGTTGCAATAATATTTATGAGTTTATCCATGCCTAACCCCTTTACAGGGGTTGGCATCTCAAGATTATTGACGATGATTATTGTTTATGAGCCAGCATATTTTATCTCCATATTCATTCCAGTAGTTCTTGTATCCCATTTCTATGGTGGGGATGCTTTTTACTCTATACTATTTACTTCAATGAATAGTGGGAGATTATGGTTAAACCCATTAGCAGCAATAGCTATGGTGTTTGGCCTCGTCGCTATACTTGTATCAACACAGACGAAAACAATGCTTCAGCCATTTAATATTCCTGAGGCTGAACAGGAGATTATAGCTGGTTTTGCAACAGAGTTCAGCGGCCCCATTCTTGCTCTCTATAATTTCCTCCATGACGTAGAGATTACTGTAACGATACTGGCTATAACATATCTATACCTAGGCGGCCCCTACCCATACCCCCACTTAAGTATCCCTGGTATATTATTGCTTATTGTTAAGTTTCTTGCTGTATTGTTTATAGTGTGTTTGGTAAAGGCTGTGTTCGGGAGACTTAGAATAGACCAGGCGGTGAAAACAATGTTTAAGTACTCCTTTATACCAGCCTTTATAGGAATAGTTATTACTAGTGTCCTTGTCTTTGCTATGCCTCCATAATACCTTGTTTTATTATAGCTCTTGCCGTTTCAGCTACAGCTTCTCTTGATGAATATCTTGGTTTCCAGCCTGTTTTCTTAAGCTTTGTTATATCTAGTAACATAAGCTTTACATCACCTGGCCAGCCCCTTCCATCAGGTGTCATTGGTTTGAATATATATTTTACATTTTTTAGACCCATTTCTTTTACAACTATGTCTGCGATCTCTATGACACTGACCCAGTCCTCGTTACCTACATTATAGATCTGGTATGGCTCACTGGTTTTCTTGAACACTTTAAATAGGTGTAGGGTTGCATCTACTGTATCACTTATATAGAGGTAGCTCTTCTTCTGGCTACCATCTCCTAGTATTTCTAGTTCTCTAGGGTTTCTTCTTAGTTTTCTTATGAAATCAATTATTACTCCATGGTTTGATCGTGGACCAACTATGTTTGCGTATCTAAGGATTAGGCTTCTGAAACCATAGAGTAGGGAGTATGTTATATAGAGGTATTCTGCACCTAGTTTGACTGAACCATATACTGATATGGGTTCTAGTGGCTGGTAGTCCTCCGGTGTTGGTATAGTTTTTGCATCCCCGTATACTGTTGAACTGCTGGCAAATACATGGTATTTTACATCCATTAGTCTTGCTGCCTCAAGTACATTGAATGTTGCCTTAAGGTTTTCCTCGAAATGTATTCTAGGATTTGTTGCTGCCACCCTTACTTCAGGGTTGGCTGCATAGTGGAACACTATTTCTGCCCCATCAAACTCGTTTATCCATGAACTCCCCCAGTTCTTCAGATCTTCATTGATTATTCTTAGGTATTTCTTCCCTCGATGTCTTTCAAGGTTTTTCAGGGATCCGCTGCTAAAGTTATCTATTACAACTATTTCTTCAACACCTTCTTCAACAAGTCTGTCAACTAGATGACTTCCGATAAATCCTGCTCCACCAGTTACGACTACTTTACCACACATGTTATCCCCTATTCTCTATAATCTATGACTTAATAGAATGCTTGTTTAGGATAAAATACTATTGCTGGGATTCAGCCCTGCCTGGTTCTTCATAGCCTTTTTATCTAGGGCTCTGCCCTGCTACGCTTCATCATCTTAGGGCCTTGTTTGTTAAAAGGCTTGCCCTATTCTATATTTTTCCTGGTCTGGTGATTTATGTCTAGAGGACTGGATGTCGGTAAGGCTCCTAGGGAGGTATTGAGGCTTAGTAATGAGGAGATTCTAGAGGAGTTTCTAGCTAGCCTTGTTGCTGCTGGTGCTAGCTCTGATACTGTTAAGTCTTATAGAGCTGCTGTATCTGATTTCCTAGAGTTTATTGGGGAGAAGCATTTGAGGGATGTCACGTTATCTGATGTTAATAGGTGGAGAATGGAGAGACTTAGAAGGGGTTTTAGGAGGTCGAGGAGTAGGGATAGGAGGGGGTGGATGACTACTCTCCATTATTATAGCTTGTTTCTTAGGAGGTTTTTTAACTGGCTGGGTACGGGGCTGAGTATCCCTGTTACACGTAGGCCTGTTAGGAGAGTGGAGGCTTTGAGTGAGGATGAGGTTAACAGGCTTCTGGAGGCTTGTAGGGATTTGCTTGACATGGTTATTGTTAGGCTACTGCTTGACACCGGGCTTAGGAGTAGGGAGTTGCTTGGTATAAGGGTTGGAGATATAGATTTTGAGAGGCTTGAGATTGTTGTCAGGGAGGCTAAGTATGGGAGGGAGAGAAGGGTTGTTGTTACAAGGGATACTATGGAGCTTGTTAGGTCATGGGTTTTATTGAAGAAGCTGGGGGCTAGGGATAGGGTTATACCTTTATCCTATAGTGGGTTATATAAGAGAATAAAGAAGATCGCTGAGAGAGCAGGTATAGAGCCTAGGAGGCTTAGACCACATATACTCCGGCACACGTTTGCTACAAGAGCTCTTAGAAGGGGGGTTAGTCTTCCTGTTCTCCAGAGAATTCTTGGCCATAGAGATATTAAGACTACACAAGTCTATACACACTTGACTATTGAGGATGTTAAGAGAGAGTATTTCTCTAAAATGGAGGATAGTAGCGTTGTATATGGTTTGGAGGACAGGTTTTCTCCAGCAATAAAGTATTGTCCAAACTGTGGCCGTGAATGGGTTAGTGGGGCAAGGTTTTGTCCATACTGTGGCTTTGATAGTGTTAGGGGGCTTGGTAATAATAGAGTATATGCTCTCACATAGTGTTTGAACCTGTATTGTTATATACTGCGATAATATTGTATTGCCTCTATTATAACTACGTTGTAATAGACCATATTATTAGGAGCGGATAGGGGGTGATTGCTGGTTCGTAAAAGACTTGTTGTATCAGCAACTATATTGTTTATAGTTGTCAACATCGTTGCTATAGTGTCTGGATTAGGTGAGAAGATTATCGGGGGTACAGTATATATTGTGAAGAGCATTGCTGAATTGTTTAGAGGGCTTGTTGAAGGTTATAAGGGTTTATTGAGGATTGTTGGGAGGGTTGAGAAGGCTTCTATATCCCTTGTCTACTCCATGCTTTTTCTCCATTAACCCATGTTTCTAGGATACTTATTTTATAGAGTTCTCTTGGATCCATTATTTCTAGTGGGTTCCTATCTACTACTATAAAGTCTGCCCAGTATCCCGGCTCTAGGCACCCCCTGTCCTCGATGTATAGTGTTTTTGCTGAGCCTCTTGTGTGGTGATAGAGTGCTTCTTTTATACCTATTTTCTCCTCTATTGTATATCGTGATATCTCCAGTTCCTCATACTCGCCTCTTGATACTGCTGCATAGATGTTTCTCCAGGGGTTTACTGGTTCTACTGGTGCATCACTGCTAAATCCTAGTGCTTTAGAGTGTTTTGCAAGGGATTTTATTCTATAGGCCCATTTTATTCTCTCCAACCCTATCCTCTCCATGATCCATGTATCGCTTAGGATAAAGCCTGGCTGGGTAACTATATGGGTTTCCAGTTCTCTTATCTTCTCTAGCTGATCGTTTCTTACAAGGCTTGCATGCTCTATTCTTTCTCCATGACACCCTGTCTCATGGTAGGTCTTTAATAGTATATCTAATGCTTTATCGCCTATAGCGTGGACTGCTACATGGTATCTATTGTTTCTTGCATCCACTATGATCTTCTCTAGTTTCTCTGGATCAATGTTTAGTGTTCCAACTGTATCTGGTTTATCCTTGTAGGGCTTGGTTAGTAGTGCTGTCCGGGCTCCTAGGCTTCCGTCTAAGAGGATTTTTACTCCATCTACTCCCAGGGTTCCCGGTGGTAGGCCTAGTTCTAGCCATTGACTAAAAGTGTTTGGTTCTAGGTATATTCTTGTCCACGGTTTTCTCTCTGTGAACCTATTTATTGCTAGGAGTCCCTGCAGGTTTGCTGAAACCCACCCTAGACCCGTTATACCCATGGATAGTATCTTCTCCATTATCTTCTTCAATAGTTTCTCTAGTTCTTGTAGAGCAAGTGATTTATCTAGAATCTTGTGTACAGCATCTTCGTATACAAGCCCGTTTACTGGATCAACGAGTTTTCTATTAAATAATTCTCTATCTATGTATTTCTCCAACAAGAGGGTGTTAGCTACTGCTAGGTGCCCGCACACTCTTATAATATAGACTGGTCTTGTAGAGGATACCTCGTCCAAGTCTCTCCGGGTGGGGTATCTTTTTTCAACAAGTTTTTCTTGATCCCATCCCCTACCAATAATCCATCCCATAGTTTTCTCTGCATACTTCTTCAACAACTCCTTGATCTCTTTTATGCTCCCTGTATTTCTTAGATCAACTATTTTCTCTTCAAGAGCTAGTCCATCAATATGTATATGGGGGTCTATGAACCCTGGTATAATTGTTTTAGAGCCATAGTCATATAGGTCTCCGCCAAACAGGTTAACAACTTTCTCAACAAAACCTGGGTCGCCAGCATAAACAACTCTACCATCATGGATAAGGATGCTTCTTGCATAGACTAGTGGTTTATAAGATAAGACAATATTATCAGCAACAACGCCGGTAAACAATCCTGTAAACCACCACCTAATTATATGCAGAGAAATAGAAGAAGTCCTCCATGGAGCGCCGTATATACTAGGTATCCCTAGACCCCCATCCTAGGGATTACACTCAAACCCAGAGCCCCACCCCATAAAGGCGGGCCACGCAACCAGTATCACGCAGCCCGCCCCCGGGTGAGAAGACCTGCGGCCTCGGGCGATTGGGAGCGGCAGGCTAAACCCCTCGGGGGTTACCCCCCTTAGGGCTTACACCCCTGCCCCATCAACCCCGTCTTCTACGGGAGCCCTCGTCCCGAGGAGACAACCCCCTCGGGAACGGCCGCCTCGTTTCGGGGAGGGGTTCCCGCTTAGATGCTTTAAGCGGTTACC
>JAGGXK010000012.1 GCA_021163115.1 Desulfurococcales archaeon
ACCCATGAACCATATATATGGCTATCACATAGTATGGAAGCAAGTATTGAACGAACAATTGAGTGGATTAGACAAATAATGATAGATGGATATGCTTCTCTTAGTGAGGAATTATTTGTTAAGCTATTACCAGCTATAATTAAGAGGCTTGAAAAAGACTCAGGCATGCCTTTTGCAATAACATTGTTTCAATATCCAGATGAAAAATTATTGGCGAAAGTAAGCAGGATTAAGAATCTAAGAATACTCTATCAGCCAACGGGATATATCAGGGCACTTGAACATGATTTTAAACGAGCAATAATATATGGTAAAAACTATACATTATTTACAACTGAACCAGAGCTCCTAGTTCTACTGAATGATACATATTATTTTGGATACTGGAGGAATGCTGAGATTATAAAAGAGTTTGAAATAGTAAAGGGATATACATACACTGCTAAGCATCAATGGATAGTTATACCAATTATTGAAAATGCTCTAAAGGACAACTATACTGTTGTATTAAATATTGTTGGAAAATGGGTAAAAACAGGTAGGCCTGCAGAACTAGAGGTAGTTGCTAAAGGGGTTTATAGAAGCCCTGATGATAGGACAAGGACTATTATAGGGGAGACAAAATCTGGTGAGGAAATAACTATTGGTGGATTAAGTGCATCGGTTGAGGATATAGAAGCCTATTATATTATTGTAAAAATAACTGGTTAGTGTACTAGAGTTAAAGTTCTTATCCTCTTACCATCTGGTGCAAATATATGTAGTTTATAAACTCTGATCCTTACTTTATCTCCATGATCAGCTCTACATTCAAGAAGAGTTCTCATAGATATGCTGTTTCCAAGATCTAGTTTAGCGTATCTACGGGAGCCAACATATTCAACAATAGTTACTGTACCTGTTAAGTGTCCTTCCTCATTAAGTGGTAGTGCAACTGCCTCATCAGGCCTAATACCTATGTATACCTCCTTATAATCCTCATTTATTTCTTCAAGAACACCTAACTGTTTAACCATAGGATGGTCTATAGATAGCTTATAGATATTCATTGGCGGATCTCCGATGAAGTTTGCAATAAAAACATTTGCTGGCTCTCCATACAACTCTTCTGGAACACCTAGTTGCTGCATCTCACCATTTCTTAGAACCATTACCCTATCTCCTACAGCAAAGGCATCAGCTTGATCATGGGTTACAAGTATTGTTGTAATCCCCAGTTTCTTCTGTATCTCCTTAACAAACTCACGTGCTGTAACCCTGATACGTGCATCTAAGTTGCTAAATGGTTCATCAAGTAATAGTACATCTGGCTGTTTAACTAATGCCCTAGCTACAGCAACTCTTTGTTGCTGCCCACCACTCATATGGGCTGGTTTACGATCAAGTAGTTCAGCAATCCCCAGTGCCTCGGCAACCTCTCTAACCCTCTTATCAATCTCCTCTCTAGGTAGTTTCTTAATCCTTAGCGGGAATGCTATGTTATCATATGCTGTCATATGGGGGTATAGGGCCCAGTTCTGAAAAACCATACCAATATTCCTGTCTCTAGGCTCAACAAATACTCCCTTATCAGCATCAACAACCACTTGATCACCAATAACAACCCTGCCCCTGGTCGGGATCTCTAGGCCAGCAATAATTCTAAGTAGAGTAGTCTTCCCAGAACCTGATGGGCCCAATATGACGAAGAACTCGCCAGGCCTAATATCAACATTTATATTCTTTAATGCAATAACCTTTGGCATAAATATCTTCCATATATTCTCCATTCTTACACCCTTAGCCATACATGGTTCACCTCTTCATAGCCCAGCCACGGAAACCACTCATATAGTACTTGTTAAAGAATGCATAAACGAGGAGAGGGGCAAGCATAGCTATAACAGAGCCTGAGGATAGAAGGCCCCAGTCAACCTGGTACTGACCCTTTAGTCTTGGAAGCATCTGGGTTACAACCATTTTATCTGGATCAAATATAAGCATTAATGCAAAGAAGAAGTCATTCCAAACCCATGCAAACTGGAGTACTGAAGCAGATATTATACCTGGTATTGCAAGAGGTAGTACAACCTTCCTAAACACCTGGAAATCAGTAGCGCCATCCACACGAGCAGCCTCCTCAAGCTCTACTGGTAGTAGGGAGAAATAGTTTCTTAGGAAAAACGTTATCCATGGAATACCCCATGATGAGTGAACCAGTATTAATCCCAGGTATGTATTTAATAGACTAAGGTTCTTCGATAGGAAGAATATTGGTATGATCGTCATCTGCTGTGGAACAGCCATTAGGAACAATATTGTTGCAAACAAGTACTTCTTAATCGGTAAGCTGAACCTGGCAAAACCATAGGCTGTTAATGCAGCTACTGTAACTGGTATAACTGTACTGGGGATTGCAATAATGAACGAGTTTAATATTCCCCTGCTAAGCGAGAACATTGGATTAAATAATGCATCCACATAGTTCTTCAATGTAAATGTAAAGGGTGATATAGTCCACCATCCATGTAGAACAACTTCCCTAAACGGTTTTATAGATGTCATAAATATGCCTATGAACGGTGTTATCCATAATACCCCTATTACCCAGGCTACAATATTAAGTACTAGGATCTTGTAGGGTGAGCCAATAAGCCCTGTCCTCCTATACTTAAACAGCTTCTTCATACCTCCCTCTCACCCCTTATAACAGATCTTATCCAGAATATGACAACAGGTATAATGATTATTGTAAGCACTGTAGCCACTGTTGCTGACATGGCATAGTCTCCTAATCTTGCAAAATACTCATACATAAGAAGCGCCAGCACCATTGATGCGCCACCAGGTCCTCCCTGGGTAGCAGCATATACTACATCAAATATCTTTAGATCCCATAGAATAGTCATAGCAACAACAGTTAATGTAACTGGTTTAAGCATTGGGATTATTACTTTAAACAATATAGTCTTAAAATCAGCACCATCAACAATAGCTGCTTCAATTACTTCTCGCGGAAGGGATGAAAGACCTGCAGAATACATTGTAACAGAGAATCCAGACCACAGCCATACAGAGCCAAGTATTAGTGAGAAAAGCGCTGTATCAGGATAGATAGTCCATGTTCTTGCAAGGAAGCCTAAGCCAAATAATTTTAACAATAGATTAACTACTCCCAGATCCTTGTCAAAGCTAAAGAGTATAAGCAAGCCCCCTACTATCATGGGGATAACCATTCCAAGGAATATAAAGGATCTAATAATGCTTCCTCCTCTAACATATTGTAGGTAGACAGCAAAGAGTATGCCAACAATTAGTGTTAGAGGAAGGTGGATCGCTATCCAGATAACATTGTGTATAATAGCACCCATGGGGAAGCTATGGGTTTCTATACCTTTTGGGTTAATAAACCTCTTATCTGTAGCTATCTTGATATAGTTTTCAAACCCTGGAGATCTTTCAACAATATTAACTCCTGGTATAGGGTTGATATTAAAGCTCAAGATAATTGTTGCTATTATAGGATATACTACGAATACAAGTATAAGGATAAGAGCTGGTATGAAAAAAGATATTCGTTTTGGAGTTATCTTAAGCTGGGTCATACTAGGTCCGCCTATATGATTACTTTGATGGGAAGTTTTCTGTAAGAGTATCTAGTACATCATCTAATTTATCCGGGCTAACCCATAATAGCTTCAACTGATCCCAGAATAGCTTCTGCCAATCACCACCTACACTATCATCTAGGTCGGGCATAGGCTTCATACCAGATAGCTTCTCATATACTGTCTGCATAGGCTTCCAGTGATCCTCTATACCTACCTTTAGCCATGTAGCAAACTTACCGGCATGGGTACCAACATGTACTTTCTGTCCCTCAGTTGCTAGCCATTTTGCAAGAAGCTTTGCTTCATTAGGATGCTTGGTATACTTAGGTACACACATGTAGTCAGTTCCCATTACAACACCTTTTGCTCCAGGTAATGGGAAGAACCCTAGATCATCAGGATCATCAACCATGCCTGTAAGCCATGTCCCCATAAAGTATAGTGCATAGTCACCGTTCCACCACTCCTCAATAGCCTTAGTCCACTCAATAGGTTCGCTAAAGTATCCTCCCTTTATTAACGGGACAATATAGTTCTCGAAAACAGCCTTTACCTGTGGATCATTAAACTTAAGCTCTCCACTAATGAGTTTTAACTGCATATCTGTCCCACCAAATGTTATAATGAAGTGTTCAACAACATCACTTATAGGCCATCCAACACTATCACCAGTAACTATGGGAGCCTTTATGCCCTGTATCTGCTTGATCTTGTCTAGTAGCTGTAGGAATTCATCCCATGACTTTGGTTCCTCTAAACCATGCTGCTGGAAGAATGATTTACGGTACCAGAAACCTGGTTTAGCCCATGCAGTAAATGGCAACCCATATATCTTATCACCACTTTTAACCGAGTCAAACATTCCTGTGATATACTCATCGGTATTGACGAGATCGCTGAGATCTAGCAAGTGTCCTTTTTCACCCATCTCTTTTATCCACCAGCCCCAGCCAAATATAACATCTCCAGGAGCCATTCCTGCTGCAAACTGTGGTGGAGCAATAGTAGCTACATCCTCGGCTCTATAGATCTTGTACTCCACCTCAATATTCGGGTACTCCTCCATAAACTTGTTAAGAACCTGCTGGAAAGCCTCCATTTCAGCTCCTGCCCACGGCCCAATAACAGTTAACTTAACCTTTTCCACAGTCTGAGTTTGGGTTGCTTGGGCAGTCTGTGTTATAGTTACTGTAACAGTCTGTGGTGATACTGATACAAATCCTATTCCATAACCCAGTATGATACCCAGTATGAATGCAATAGCAGCTATTAAAAACAGTTTAGAAGATGGGGATGCACTACTCATATGTTACCCTCTGGAAAATTTTATCACTAGTAAGTATATAATTAGCCTTGTGAATATATTAAGATTATTCACTACACATTCCCTGTACTTATTATACATATATAATATAGATTG
>JAGGXK010000097.1 GCA_021163115.1 Desulfurococcales archaeon
GTATTATTATAGATCATTTAATTAGTTGATTTAAAATTTTAAAAGATCATATTCTCTGAACCTAGTGTTCTATGTGGGCACTAATTTAAGTATAAATTTATTGTACTGATAATACTTGAAGTAAAGTATTAAGTTTATGGTGGCTTTGTAATGAAGAAGCTTGGAGAAATACTTCATACTGCATCATCTGGACACATTATTGCCACCTCGATCTTAAGGGATCCTAGGAGGCTACTTAATACTATAGTATATGATAGGGATCTTAGAAGAATAGGGAGAATAGTTGATATAATAGGTCCGGTTAATTCACCATATGTGGTCATTAAACCCGAGTCAAAAGATATTCTTGATTCTATAGAACAGGGTCCTGTATATTACTATATGGCTAAAAGACGTAAATCCAAGGGAAGAAAAAGTAAGCACTTTAAACATACGAAAAAACGCTTTAAGAGGTGATTATATATGGTCTACGAACACAGTTCTTTTACATGCCCTGAGTGCGGTTCAAAGGATATAATTTTTGACTATGAAAGGGGAGAGTATATTTGTATGCGATGCGGTACAGTCATTAAAGAACGTGTTATCGATGTAGGAAGGGAATGGAGGATCTTTAGAACTGACGGAGATAGTAATAGAAAATCCAGGACTGGTAAGCCATTAACAAATGCCTTACATGATAAAGGATTAACAACAACGTTTTCTCCTAGGGCAAGAGGATCACGGCGATTAAAGAAGACAATGAGAGCTATTTATAAGCTTCAGAATGAAATACGTATATCTAAAAAAGATAAACCTATTGTAACAGGTCTTAGGTACCTCCATAAATATGCAAAAGAGCTTGGGCTCCCTAGTTACGTACGTGAAGATGCTGCTAGAATTCTACGGAAGGCTCTTCAAAAGAATAACGTAAAGAAGAAGACTATAAGAGCGTTTGCTGCAGCCTCTATTTTGTTAGCTTGTAAAATGCATAAGAAGGCAATTACATTAAAACAAATCGCTAGAACACTAGGGTTTTCTGAGAGGAGCCTATGGCATGCTGAAAAACGTATTCTTCAAAGTGTTGGCAGGATTGCTGTAAGAATACCGGATCCTAAAGACTTTATACCTCCAATAATAAATAAGCTTGGGCTATCATCACGTGTTCAATATCTTGCAGCATATCTTACCTATCTTGCAAAGAAGCAGGAGTTATCAAGTGGGAGAGGGCCCATAGGATTAGCTGCTGCAACGGTGTATGTAGCATCGATACTACTTGATGAAAAAAGAACGCAACAGGAGGTAGCAAAATCATGTAATATTACAGATGTGACAATAAGGAATAGGTATGGGGATCTTGTTGAGAATTTAGATATTAAGGTTTATCTTTAATTAAACGAATAGAAATATTTTCATAAACAATTTTGTGGATAGAAATAAATTCCATGCCAATATATCTAATTCTTGTAAGCACTCTGAAGAGCCTCAAATAAATCAAGAAAACGATACAAGATTAGTGAAAAGCAATAGTGATCTGATCAAGTTGCAGATGGTGAGTATATTGTTGCTGCAAGATCTAAGCGATATGGAAAGGAAAGCATATGAGCTTATTAAGAAACATGGTAGAAAAGGAATATATCAGAACGATCTATGGAGAACCTTGGGGATTAACAGTAGGGAAGCCTCAAGAATTGTTGCAAAGCTATTAAAAAAGAACCTTATAACACGAAAACCTGGAGTTAATAGGGGAAGGAAAACATATTTACTTATTGTAATACCTGAGTCTAGAAGGAAAAAGATTATACGAAGAAGGGAAATACCTAAGCCCCGTATTGATATACGTCCTTTTCTCGACATTCCATGTGTAAAATGTCCATACATAAATAAATGCTATACTGGCGGATTTTATGACCCAACACGATGTACGTGGATGGAAGAATGGCTTGATGAACAAACAAGAGCTCTAGAGTAATAATTTCATTATTTATCTTGTTATGGAATTAGCAATATTAATTAAGTCTTCTATTCCAGCATCTGTTTTTATACCTCTTGGATCGAAATGGGTCTCGCAGGCCCTAAACCCTTGTTTCTGCAACTCATTGATAAATAATCTCTTAGGAGGAATATTCTTCTTAAGCATGCCAAATAGCTTATCGTATCTATAATACGGTTTGTTTATTCCGCATTCATTTATGAGCATATTTATAAATGGCTCAATATCTTCTATATAAACGCTGTACCGTTTAGCTAGTGTTTTATTTATTTTTAGTAGAAAATTTATGTCACATAAAGGCCCTATCCATAGGGGCCCGCATAGAACCCCTTCTTCTACCGGGACTTCTTTTATATCCTCTATTTTGATGTACTCTCTCTTTAAGGTGTTTGGGTTGTAAATTATGTAACCTATGTTTCTTAGGACTTTATCAGCACTTTTAGCACTTCTTGTTGCTCTGAAGTATACTCTATAATAATATCCATGATAATAGGAAATAATGGGTTCAAGACCTACATCATGTGAGGCTGCACACCTTATTATGCTTCCAATTAGTATTCTTAGCCCCATTTCCTTAGAGAAGTCTGTCTTATAGCATAGTGAGTTGTATCGTCTATAACATACTTGTGGATGGCTACAGTTTAATGGGCCAGTATCTGTTGCAGTAACAGCCAACAATCCTCCTTTAGCTATAGCATAGCTTGATGAATCTATAAAAGGTATGGGGGTTCCATAGGGGTCTATATCTATTAAGTCAATTACAATACCCTCTGATCTAATACTATTTAATAGACTATTTGCTTCAGAATTTGATGCTGTGGCAGCTTCACTTATATTGTTAAGCTTGATGTTTCGAATAATATAATTGTATGCAATTGGGTCAATATCGTTTATTATACCTGTCCCATATGCTTCTACTACATACCTTATACTTCTGACGCCAATGCCAGCTAGAGGTTCTACAAAGAAGAATTCTTTATTGTTAAAGTAAGTGTTTGCTACTACAACTCCTAGTGTTCTACTGAAGGTCATTCTCGGATTATAGAATACAGGAGCCCATGCAGGCTCATAAATTCCATCAGGTCTTTTAAATAGTTCAGGATTAGGTATAGTTAACTTTACTTTTCCTTCATAAATTATAGTTTCCCACTCATGGATTTTGCAACCTTCCATAATACTTGTTTACCTCCATTAAGAAGTTTTTAGGAAGCTCTTTGTTCAATCTCTCCCTGTTTTCGCGTGTCACAGTTATAATCTTACTAGCTAAAAGGCCTATACTGCGGGGATCAAGTCTATAATGGATTACAAGTATAAGAGGTTTTGGCGAAGTTAAAACCTTGTTTACTAAGTCGTACTTAAACCCCGGGATCTTTAGCTCCATGGGCCCTACTTCATCAATACCGATAACATCTGCTTTAAGTGCTCTTGATAATGCTTTTTTCCATAACTCTGTAGCCTCTTTAAGTAGAACACCATATGATCCAACCCTAGCTCTTGATATATACCCACGTTTTGCAAGCCATCTTTCTTCATTAGTTAAGAGATCAATTATCTTAAATCCTATTCTCTTCCCTCCTACACGTACCTCAGGACTAGAAATCCCTCCAATAGTATAGCCTGCATCTCTAAGTTTATCTACAATTCTTCGAAATAGTGTAGACTTTCCTGAGCCAGGTCTACCAGTTATGACTAGCCTAGGAGGGGTATGTAGCACTATGTTAACACCTAGGTTTAATAGCATTTACTCCGCACCCTAGGTATAGTATATCATGAACGGCTAAAGAAGTTCTCCAATATAATTAGTCCTTCAATTATTTAACTAGAATATGTTTGAAATTAAGATAGTTCTTAGATAAATATAACTATACGATCTTAGTTTATATCGTGTTTTATTTCTTTTATATCATCTTCGCTAGATACGATATATCCCTTGATATTTGTAGCTCTTATGATCTTCTCTGCTTCATTTATTTTTAATCTAAACCTTCTAGAACTTAACAAATGCTTTAATATAATGGACATGATCTTATTACCGCTTTTAGCTAGGACGTCTATAGGTGTTCTTCGTAAATGACATACATGGAATCCATGTTTCTCCAGAAATGTTATTATCTCTTCCTCTAGCTTTGTATCCGGCTTACTTAGCACTTCATTATCCTTTAATCTAGGTTCTTTAAATAGCTCTACAGGTTCAAGAATTTCTTCACCAAAAACTTCTACCAGGCGAGTAGCTTTTTCAATTGATAAATTCATAGTTCCTTTTTCATATTCATATACGGTTTTCCTTGATACTCCAAGTAAGTTTGCTACGTCACCTAGGCTTAGTCCTAGCTCTTCTCTTTTCTTCTTTAGTTTTATAGGATCAATTTTTATAGTGTAGGTTCCTCTTACATTATATATGTATAGGTTCTCATCATTATTGACAATATTTTTAAGAGCTGTGACACTAACTACGTTTAAGCCATGACGTTCATATATAACATCTTCTTCAGCCTCAAATCCGTTGACATAGGCGCTTACAACGATAGGGGATGCGTTAAGCATTTTAGCAGTAGCTTTTAATTCTAGTACACCTCCTCGACCAAGATCGTGGGAGTCGTATACTATTCTTATAAATATACGTTTTTCTTTATCAACAGATATTAGATCAAGTGCTTTAGAGCTTCCTTGCGGATACCATATAATCTCAACTCTTCTTCCCTTACAGCGAAGTACCCTATAGGTCTCTTCAACTAATTCCTCTAGTTCCTTGCGAAGCTTATGGGGCATTAACTCTAGCCCCTTTATAGTGTTTTATAACGGTTATTTATACATTGTTTTATTTATACAATTGTTGTTAAACCTTAAAATTTAGGAAATAGTTCTATATAATAAAAATATCTTATTTTTGTCATTGTTGTCTATGAAACCTTGCGTAGACCATTGCATGATCTTTATCGAATGGTTCCAAGTGAACTACATCAATTATTTCAAAGCCCCTGTTTTTCAGTGTATCTATTTCTCTCTTATAGATCTCGCTTGGTTCCCTAGTTACATCGATGCTTCTAGCCTTTATAGCTAGTAGCAGGTAACCTCCATCTTTTAAGAAGAGATCGGCATTGTCTGCTACAAGGCTTGCCTGTTCGGGTTGTGCAACATCAGCGTATATGCCATCTACTAATTCAACTAAATGTCTGTACTCATGGGGTTTTCTGGCATCACCAAGAATAGGGTATAGGTTGGGTCTTATCTCAGCTACTAGGACAAACTCCCTCATAACTCTAGGAGCAAACTCTACACCATAGACTCTCCCACTTAATCCAACGATATCAGATACATGGCTGGATGTGGTCCCGGTTGCAGCACCTAGGTATAGGATTTTATGTCCTTCCTTTATTGGAAGTTCTTCAAGACCTTTAAAGAGAGCTGCTGCCAGTTTACTTCTATAAGCATTCCACTCACGATATTCTTCATCTCCCCATCTAAACAATCTCTCCCCATAAACTCTATGCCCTGGGACTAGGTTCTTTGTTGCGAGACGTGCTGAACCATCTTCTAATTCAACAATATACACTCCCTTATACTTGTCATGAGGCTTTATATCAACAGGTTGTGACATACCATCTCACCCCTATCTTCTCCTCTTTCCTTTTCTCCTTTTTCTTCTTCCTCTGCGTTCTCTAGGTCTTTCTTCTCTTGGGCTAGGCTTCCTTGCTGGAGGTTTAGCATATAGTTTCTTGATTTCTTCAATTCTTTTCTCAAGCTCCTCCTTTAACTTATCGCCGAGATATCTGCCAGTGAAGAAGTCTATCTTAGCAGCAATAGCAAGTTTTGCTGCAAGAGCTCTAGCTATTTTGCCTCTCTGCCATCTAGGTGAGCGATGAACTGCAGGATACTGGAATATAATCCCGTGCTTTGGAGGTTTCCCTCCAGTTCTAAGTGCTCTAAATAACGCCTTTTCAGCTCCTAATACTTGTATGGTGCTAGCTGGTAAACGAGCTAGATTCTCTAATCCTCCAGCAAGACTAAGCAGTCTAGCACCTAGTAATGGTCCTACTAATGTAGCTATGTTTGGTGCAACCTCTTTCATGACAGCATCAATGTATTCAGATAATTCGCTTCTAAGCCTATATAGCTCTGCAATAATACGTGCCAGCGTCTGGATCTTTATTATATCAAAGTCGCTTAAGTCCGCTCCCATACTTTTCCTGGCGATCTCGGCTATTTTACTAGCCTTAGCTTCACTAAAACCTAGTTTTACAAGAGCCTCTTTCGTAATGTTATCTCTATGACCTAGCTCAACAACTATCTTTACATAATCTGGATGTTCCCTAACAAGATCATCTAGCTCAGGAAAGTGAAGACTATACCATTCTCTCAATCGGGCTACGAACAGGTTAATAGTCTTATCAATATCATCAATAGCTCTTATCGCCTGGACAGCTAATAGATCTCTCTTTTGTGCAGCTCTTCTAAGTTTTCTCCTAGTAAGCTCTATAAGAGATTCATGGAGGAGTCTTAGAAACTCTTCAATAGATTCTGTAAATCCATATTTTACAGCATAGTCAGCCATGTTCTCTCTAAACGACACTGCTAAGGCATGAGCTGGCATGATCTTCACATTAAAGCCTGCATTAGAAAAGCGTTTTGCTAAAGCCTCGGTTTCGACTACGACTTCTTCTATACCTCTTTCTTTTAATTGTTTAATAACTTCCCCAAGTTGTGGTGTCTCCTTTCCCTCTTCCAAGGCTAGTAAATACTCAACGTTCTCATCAAGATCCCTTGGTGCTAATGCCTGGGCCATTATGTCGCCGCCATCATCGAATGCAAAAATCCCTACTATTGAATCAACAATATATGCCTTCATAATACTACCACCATCTACATTTATATAGACACGTTTATCTACATGATACTTTAACCAAGTATTATATAAATACTCTATTATTATCTGATTATGATATATTAGAAAATGTATTATTAAGCCCGTCTGTAAGCAATAAAGTATTTAACCAGATAAAGCTAATGGAAAAGGTAGGAGGTTGAGAAACAATGCCGTCCCATGGATCATTGACAAAAGCCGGTAAGGTAAGAGGTCAGACACCAAAGATACCGCCTAAACAAAAGAAGAATCCTGCACCAAGACTTAGGAATAGAAGAGAGTATATAAGAAGAATAATAATGGCGCAACAAGTAAGTACAGGTAGATTTAGAAGATAATCTCCTTCCTAGAGCTAAAATCTCTTTATTGCTCTCATTATGGCAGGTAGTTATTTTGACTTTATTAATGTAATTTTTGAATTGTTTCCAAGAAAACTCCATAGTATAAGGTTTTTATATCATTAGTGAATAGGGTATGTATAATTATTGTTAATGTTCTCTATATTAGTTTTTCTTGTATATTCTATACTATAACTAGATAAGGGGTGCCTATGCCTTTTATTGATGAGGATATAAACTTATCATTAGGAAGGGCTTGTTTATCTTTGCAAACAGCGTACACGAGATCTATAGTGTAGACGTGTTTTTAACAAAACTCTTTTCAATTTGGTTGCTTTACTTGTTCTCTGGAGAGGAATATGGGTGACGTAGATTATTTTGGGTATCGGGGTACTGTTAAGGAGAAGCTTATCTCTATAAATGCTAAAATTGGTGATAGGCTTAGAGTGAGGCGCGGTGATAGGGTTTTTGAAGGGCTTCTTATGCCTAGGGAGGCTCTTTATGGTGATAAACCGTATCTTGTTATAAAACTTGATAATGGCTATAATATAGGTGTCTATGTAACAAAGGATACTGTTATAGAGAAGGTTGCGGAGAAGAAGAGTCTTCTTTTATCTAGGCCAAGTACTCGTTCGCAAAACAAGTCTCTTCCTAGCATAGTTATGCTGAGCACGGGGGGAACAATAGTTTCTAAGGTGGACTATGAAACTGGGGCTGTAAAGCCAGCGTTATCAACTGATGAGCTACTTGAATGGGTTCCTGAAATAAGCGAAATAGCTTATCTTGAGGTGTACGAGGTTTTAAGGATATTTAGTGAAGATATGACACCAGGGCTTTGGGCTAGAATAGCTGAGGAAGTATATAAGTATATGACTCGAGGCTACGATGGTGTTGTGGTAGCACATGGTACGGATACCATGGGTTATACCGCAGCCGCTCTAGCGTTTGCTATAAAGAACAAGCCTGTCCCAGTAGTACTTGTTGGTGCGCAGAGAAGCAGTGATAGACCAAGCACTGACTCAGCCTTTAACCTAAAATCAGCGTTCCTTGTTGCTGCTAAAGCTCCTTTTGCAGAATCAGTGATTGTAATGCATGGTGAAACAGGGGATTCTTATGCACTAGTTCATCGTGGTACAAAGGTTAGAAAAATGCATACAAGCAGGAGGGATGCATTCCAGTCAATAAACGATCTACCTATTGCAAAAGTTTTCCCCAATGAAAAAAGAATCGAGATTATAGGAAGAATACTATTCAAGAGAGACAGGGACTTGGAACCCGTTCTTGAAAATCATTTCGATGAGAAAGTTATATTGATAAAAACCTTTCCGGGAATAGCCAGTGATATAATAGACTATGTTATTGACAAAGGCTATCACGGAATAGTATTAGAGGGGACAGGTCTTGGGCATACACCAAACAAGCTCATACCAAGTATAGAGAGAGCAGTGGATTCCGGAATCCCGGTTGTAATGACTAGCCAGTGCTTGTTTGGTAGAATAAATATGCATGTATATAGTACTGGGAGGAAACTATTAGCGGCAGGAGTAATACCTGGGAAAGATATGTTACCTGAAACAGCTTATATAAAACTCTCATGGGTTTTAGGGAAAACAAGGGATCTAAGAGAAGTTAGAAAACTAATGTTAACCAATATAGCTGGAGAGATCAATCCAAGAATAACTGTCAATCTATATCCAAGGTGGTTGCAATGAGCATCAAGATAAATTATGATAAAATAGGACTAAAGGCTGGTTTGGAGATACATATACAGCTAGATACAAGGCATAAGCTATTCTGTGGTTGCCCCACCAAGCTTGTTGAGGAAGGTGAAGAGGATGTATTTGCTAGAGAGCTAAGACCTGCTAGAAGCGAGTTAGGTGAAGTAGATGTTGCTGCACTGCTTGAGTGGAAGAAGGGAAGGCTATATGAATATCATGCTCCCCGTGAATCAACTTGTCTTGTTGAGGCTGATGAAGAGCCACCGCATGAAATGAATAGAGAAGCATTAATAACAGCACTTGCTGTAGCGAAAGCTCTTCACTCTACAATTGTTGATGAAGTCCATGTTATGAGGAAGATCGTGATAGATGGCTCTAATACAACAGGTTTCCAGCGGACATCAATAATAGCTCTTGGAGGCTATATAGACGACGAAGATGGAAGGGTAGGTATTCAGACGATTTGTCTTGAAGAAGATGCTGCTCGTAAAATGGGTGAGGGAAAGAACAGGGTTTTATATAAGATCGATAGACTTGGTATACCGTTAATAGAGATAGCTACCGCCCCGGATCTACATACACCGGAGCAAGCCCAGAGAGTAGCTTTTAAGATCGGGCAACTGGTTCGGTTGACTGGAAAAGCAAAGCGTGGTCTTGGTACAATAAGACAGGATCTAAATATTTCTATAAGAGATGGAGAGAAAATAGAGGTAAAGGGTGTACAACACCTTTATCTTATCTCAAAGGTTATAGAGTATGAAGCTCTTAGACAAATTAATCTCTTAAAGATAAAGGATGAGTTACTTAAACGAGGTATTTCTCTAGATCAAATTACTGGCGAAATAGTTGATGTAACACATATATTCAAAAATACTAAGTCAAAAATCATTAAACGTGTCCTTAATAAAAAGGGATATGGTGTTTATGCCATTGTATTGCCAGGATTTAAGGGATTACTCGGGCAAGAAATACAGCCAGGTAGAAGATTTGGTACAGAACTAGCTGATTATGCTAGAGTATGGGGTGGTGTAGGAGGCTTATTCCATACAGATGAGTTACCAGGATACGGCATATCTGAGGAGGAAGTACAGGCCCTATATAATTATCTAAAAGCTAGTAGTGAAAAAGATGCTATAGTGTTTATAGCTGGCAAACAGGATAAGGCTAAGAGGGCTCTAGAAGCAGTTATTGATAGAGTGAGATACTCCTTTAAGGGAGTGCCCCCAGAAACAAGGGCAGCAAACCCTGATGGAACAACGCGGTATATGCGTCCAAGACCTGGAGCTGCTAGAATGTACCCTGAAACAGACATACCTCCAATAGAAATAACAGAGGAGTTACTAAAAGAGGCTGAGAAACTTGTTCCAGAACCATTTGATAAAAAACTCAAGAGATATGTAGAAGAATATGGTTTAAGTATAGAACTTGCAAAAGCTATACTAAACAATATAAGGCTTGACCTATTCGAAAAGCTTGTAGTAAAATATTGGGGTAAGGTCTCTCCAACACTTATAGCATCAACTATAGAGAATACGATAAAAGCCTTAAAGGGTGAGGGTGTCAAGATCGAGAATATAAGTGATGAACATATAGAAGGTGTGATTGAACTTATTGCCAATAAGTATATTGCAAAAGAAGCTATCCCAGAGATTCTCTCGTACCTAGCAGATAATCCAAGTAAGAAACCATTTGAAGCTGCTAAAGAACTTGGCTTAACAACAATTACTAGAGAGGAACTAGAGAGAATAATTATTGAAGTAATTGAATCAAATAGAGATATTATAGCTACGAAAAGAGAAAGAGCCTTTGGGACGATAATGGGGAGAGTAATGGCTAAAGTACGGGGGAGAGCTGATGGCAAACTTGTTGCATTGATAGTTAAAGAGAAAATAAAGGAGTTTCTAGAAAAATAATAAGTAGGCGGTAATGAAGAATACTCCCGACAATGACATGATGATTAAAAGGCATTTGCCAGAACCGCCATTAAAAATGATGAAGCACCCAAAGTTGAGTAGAAAACATGATGACAGAGCATCGAGCGTGCTGATACAAATACCATTTATCTAATTTCCAATATAGTTATGTATGGTATTAAAAGAAAGAAAAGTAAGGCTCTGCAACAAAGTTTTTACTTCATAAATATGCGGAGGGTATCTGTGATGTCTTCAGAGAATTCGGGAAGTATTCAAGAGTTTATAGAAAGAATATATGTTATGCTATCTGCCTATGGATTTAAAGTAAGTCAGAAAAAAATTATTGAAAATACGTTCTATGGGATACAGGAGTTTATATTATTACATGCAACAACTTCTATGGATAAAACCATTATACTTAGATTTAGGAAGGATGGATACGTAAGAATACACCTATCAATAAATAAACAAGAGATCTCAGAAGATTTCATGGAGGGTCTCGAAGAGCTTGGGATAAATATCTCATTAGACAAAGATCGCTTAGAAGGATCTATAGCTATGTGCAGAGATAGGGCATATAATGTAATAAATAATTTGATATCATTAATAAAAACATATGAAGGTTCTTTGTCACAATGAATGAGCAACAGAGTGATATGGAATTTTATCTAAAGTTAATTGATGGAATAAATAGGTATAGGGGTAAAGATATAGATAAAATCACTGATGAACTAAAGATATCTAGAGCTACATTTTTTAGAAAACTCAAAATATTAAAAGGAAAAGGGTTTAGAAGGAAAGTAGTTTTTGATTACTGTGGAATTGGTTTAAAAATAGCATTTTTATTCTTAAAGTCAGATTCCTTGATAAATATAATACAGTATATCAAGCAAATACCTGGTGCAAGTTATTTATATGAATCCTTTGCACCAGACCGGTTATTTATAATGAAACTATATTTACTTGATGAAAAGTTTTTAGAGAAATTATACAGA
>JAGGXK010000026.1 GCA_021163115.1 Desulfurococcales archaeon
AATAAGACATTAAACATTATATGGCTCCTAAGAATACTGGCGTATACAGCTCTCCCTACATGGGTTATAAGTGTGGCTATATCTATTTTTATAGAGTTTTCAAAAAAGTGTTGTCCATATAATATTATCTCCTATAAATAATGCTAGAAATTAAAGCTGCAAAAAAGCTTATTGAAAAACTGTTAAGACAAGGTATTAGTGATAGGGATGAAATCAAGGGGCTCTAGAATACATTAATTGAGTTATCGAGAAGCCTGGTTGATATGGTTTTTCGAGAAAATAACATACTCTATCCAACACTTAACGTATTATTATCTGATGGGGAATGGCTTGCTATAAGAAATGAAGAGGGATTAATTGGTTATTATAAGGTAAAACCAGGAAACACCTGGAGTCCTAGAGCTAAACCATATACCCTTACCAGCTCACCCCATCTTTAACACAGAAGCAATTAAAAATGCTACCAGATAGTGTTTAAAAGCTTGTTAAACAAGATGCTGAAGACAGCTATAGACTTATAAGATCAGGTGATATAGAGCTTAGCCAAGGATATCTTTCTATTAAGGAAATAGATGGCATGCTTAGAACCCTACCCATTGATATAAGTTTTATAGATAAAGATGATAGACTATCTGCTTATTTGAGTGCTTGGGGTATTTCGGTAACTTCGGAAACTCTACATTTATATCTCTCTTCTAATGTAAATGAGATAGAGCCATCAGGCTTTGCCGATGACGATGCCTCCCGTAACCCGCATCCCGTGGTATGCGGGGATGTAGCCCCCGATGAGCCACCGACCAAGGATGAGGTGCTGAGGAGGGAAGCCCGTGCAGGTTTCCAAAATACCCATAGTTACCAAAAGATAATGCACGGGCAACCACTAAGATACTACAGCCATGGAGATGGAAGGGTGTTCCCTAGATCAAGAACTGTTCTTGGAAGAAAGGTGCAGTCATGTCATCCACCACGTAGTGTACATATTGTTAACAGAATTATCAAGGAGTTTAAAATAGGTAAGAGGGGTTCTGCAGGGTTTTGGATAAATCTTGGTGGCAAAACAGTATATAAAGGTATTTTCCTGTAAGAGATCATCAAGGTAACTATCTTGGTACCCTTGAGGTTGTCCAGGACATAACTAGGATAAAGGAGATTGAGGAGAGAAACGCATTCTTGATTAAAGTAGAATAGGGGTGTCCTAGGTTGAGATTTCCAAAAATGATCCTTGAGCATAGATTACATAGGTTTCAGGAAATAGTTAGAGGAAAAGGCATAGATGCTGTTATGATTAGGACCTTATCAAGTTTTATCTACTTTACAGGATTAAAGTGGCTCCGCCCAGCCCTTTTGATCCCATCTAGTGGAGAACCTATTGCTTTTGTGGCTAGGGGTGAGGAGGAGGGATTTAGGAAGAGGACGTGGATAAGGAATGTGGTAACCTATACTGATGGAGGAGATTTAATGGGTAAGGTATCAGGTATTATTAGGAAGCATGGATTTAAAACCATGGGGTTAGAGTTTGGTATAGAAAGGGATGCCTATATAGTGTTCTATGAGATGTTTAAGAGGCTTAATCCTTCTGTTAAGATTGTGGATGTATCAGATATAATCTATGGTATGCGTTTGATCAAGGACCAATACGAGCTTGATGCAATAAGAAAAGCTGGAAGAATTGCTTCAAAGGCTATGGAGGAGGCATTGTCAGTAATAGAACCAGGTGTTTCTGAAACCGAGATAGCTGCTGAAATATATAGGGTGTTGTATAAAAACGGTTCTGAAGAACCACTTGTATATGTTAATGTAGGCCCCGATCCAAGGATCCATAGTGAACCGTTTAGGGATAATATCGTAGAAAATGATGTTTTTGTAACAATAGTTATTGGTGCAGACTATAATAGATACTATGCAAACATGGCTAGAACAGTATATATAGGCAACCCCAGAGGTATTGCTATAAAGGCTATAGAGTGTATGGATAAAGTATATGAAACAGCATTAAAGCTAACAAGACCAGGCACGAAGATCATTGACGTTATTAAGAAGATCGATACAATATACCGGAAATATGGCCTAGAAAACTATAGAGTTATAGGATATCTACATGGAGTAGGCTTACAAATCGAAGAACCACCTATAACAACAATTCTTCCTAGAGACAGATTCATGAATATACAGAAGAATATGGTCTTAGCTATGGTTCATTCACCATTATTGATAAGAGGAGTTGGTCAAGTAAAGAAGGAGGATACATTTATTGTAGGATCTGATAGCCTAGAGAGAGTTACAGTAATCTAGGGCTTTATTCATGGTATTACATGGTTTAATGGCTGTTCTCCAATAATATCTAGTGTTTTTATCTCTATTCTTCTTGCTGTAATGTCTTCAATAAATGCTCTATAGCCTCCAATAGTGTATATCACTCCCCCTGTATCTAAGACTATGGAGTATATTCCCTTATGAGGCTTAACAATAGTTCCAAGGATCTGTCCATGGAGTTCAACAGGTACTCCTGTGAAAGTACTTAGACCTTTAACTATAGCCTCTAACTCGTACTTATATCTACGTGCTCGTTCAATATATTCCATAGCTGATTGGAGGTTCTTGAATACATAATGGTCTCCAGGCTCTACCCTATGATAGATCTCTATAGAACTTGTTACAACTCTATTATAGTAATAACTTGTTAGTATAAATGCTATTTCCGGGTCCTCTATGTATGATCCGTGGAGAGCCATTGCAGCTCTAGGATTCATGGTTAATGGTACAAGAACAGATGATTTGCTGTCAGCTACAATTATTAATCTTGTTCCATGGGTTCTAGCACCAGCTATGGTTGCAGCCTCCTGTATACCTTCTCTAATATGTTTGGTTAGGGGAGGGAATACATTAGATACTACAATACTTACAAAAACACCTCTCCTTCTTGCTTCTTCAAAACTATAAAGTAGTTTATCAAGAAGGTTTACAGGTATAAATGCTATTAACTCATATTTAGCTGAACTAATTACAAACTTGATCATTTCTAGTATATTATTCCATCCATGGATCATTGTATAAACGGGTTCACTATACTCTATACCAGCTATTAGGCTAGCCTTAATGAGTTCAGATAAACGTTTGGATCTATTAAGAAGGCTTTCTACTTTCTTTTCAACAATTTTTAACAGGCTAGTATCTGGTTCTTTAACCATATAGGTCTTGGGCTTAGTAGCTAGTGTTAATATGAGGCCGCGTTCTTCTAGCTCTTTTAGGCCACGATATATGCTACTTAACGGTAAGCCCGTGTATTTAGCAATTTCTTCTACACTTGCTTTACCACCACGATATACAAGGGCTATATAGATCAGTGCATGTAGTCTGCCAAGCCCTAGTTCCTTAAATACATGTTCCAGTTCATCCCTGATCTCTACACTTTATCCCTCCATGCTTCAATATAATTATAATTAGGATGTAGTATTATATTAAAGTATCTGATAGATATTGAATCAGTTAGAATACTGAATAAATTATTCAGTTGATAAAAAAATAGTAACTTATTTATATCCCCCGGAGTCAGAAAATACTAGGTGAAACCATTGTCCTATTACTCAGCTTTAACTAAAACTGCTGCAATAATCATAGCCCTCATTGTTATCATTGCTGCTGCCGGCATAGGATACTATATAATTACACAACAAGCACAACCAACAAAGATAATATGGGTTTCAACCCAGCTTGTGCCTCCTGAGGAGCAGGCATTTGTTAAGGATCAGTTACTTGCAGAATTTACTAAAGAAACTGGTATCCAGGTAGAATTCGTTGGATCAAGCTATGAGGATCTAGCTACAAGGCTTGAGTCTGAGGAAGGTGCAGGCAAAGTAACTATAAGCCTTATCGGCGAATTACATGGAGGATTAGACTACTTTGCCTCTAAGGGATGGCTTGAGGATCTAGGCAAATTTGGTGCTTTATCAGGCAGAACATTCCCCAAGGTATTAGAAGACTATAGCAAGCTACATGGAATAAAAGCCTATATACCATGGATGACAGCAACCTATGTAATGGTTATAAACAAGAAGGCATTCAACTACCTACCAGATGATCTTACACAGGATGATATAATGCAAGGTACTAGTAAGTGGACTTACGATGCATTTCTTGCATGGGCTAAGAGACTCTATGAAGAAACTGGTGGACCAAAGGTAGGGTTCCCAGCTGGACCCAAGGGCTTGTTTGTTAGATTCCTCCATGGCTACCTATACCCAGCATTTACTGGTGCACAAGTAAAGAACTTTGATAGCCAAGATGCGGTAACTATGTGGGAGTGGCTTAAGGAGCTATGGCAGTATGTACATCCAAGCAGTACAACATGGGATGCAATGGCTGATCCATTGTTAAAGGAAGAGGTATGGATTGCATGGGATCATACAGCTAGAATAAAGGATGCCATAGCTACAAAGCCTGATGACTTTATTGTAGTACCCGTTCCTGCTGGACCAAAGGGTAGAGGATTTATTCTAGTAATAGCTGGTTTAGCTGTACCAAAGGGTGCTCCCAACGAAGATGCTGCATGGAAGCTTATTGAATACCTAACAAGGCCTGGAACTCAAGTAAAAGTTCTACAGAATGTAGGCTTCTTCCCATCAGTAAACGAGGCAACTGGCGCTGTACCAGAGGGTCCATTAAAGATTCTAGCTAGTGGTGTAAACAAACAGCTTGGTACAACTGATGCACTAGTAGCACTAATACCAAGTCTTGGAGCAAAGGGTGGTGACTTTAAGAACGTCTATATAACAGCTTTCCAGAGAATAGTTCAGAATGGCGAGGATATACAGGCTGTTATTAGTGAGTTAAAACCACAGCTAATGGGATTGTTTGAAGAAACAGGTGCACCACTACCACCACCAGATGTGTAAATTATTTAGTAAGTATATTCTAATTAGAGGTGTTTTTATCGCTATGCCCTCCCACCCCTCTTTTGTTGAAAAATATCTTCCCTACATCCTTATAGCCCCTGCTCTAGGTTATATGCTCTTTTTCATAGGCTATCCACTTATCCAGGCAATATACCTAGCTTTTACGAAGAATGGAGCACTCTCTCTTGAAAACCTAGATTATCTACTACATAGCCCCTTCTCTAAATTCTATGAAGCACTTACTAATACATTCCTTCTTGTAATAGTTATTATCCCTATACAGGTAGCCATAGCTCTAGGCCTAGCCATGTTGTTTAATATAAAGTTTAAAGGCAGAAACGTAGCACTCTATAGTATAATTCTTCCATTAACTATTAGTGATGTAGCTGCAGGTCTTATATGGTATACAATGCTTTCAACAAATGGTTTCTTCAACAAACTATTCATTAACCTAGGGATAACTAGTGAACCAATATACTTCTTTGGCTATCAGTTCCGTCAAATGGAGTTCCTTGCAATTGTTATAACAGAAATATGGAGGGCTACAGCAATAGTTTTTGTAATAGTATTTGCTGGTCTACAGATGATTAGCCAGGAACATATAGAGGCTGCAGAAGTGTTTGGAGCAAATGTATGGCAGAGGCTCCGCTATATAGTGTTCCCCATGCTACTCCCAAGTTTGCAGGCAGCACTTATTATAAGAACGCTATTTGCGTTCCAGATCTTTGGTGTTGTATGGACTCTTGCTGGCAGAGATATTCCTATACTGGCTGGTGAAGCTTATTATGAACAAGTAGAGCTTAAACACCAAGGTGTTGCAGCAATCTATGCCCTTGTTATAGCTGGTATATCTGTTGCCATAGGCTATCTATACATTAAATTGTTTAAAGCAAAGTACCTGGAGGCTGGTACATGATGGTGGAAAAAGATACCTCCATGGTGAAATACTATTTATTTAAAATAATTATAGCTGGCTTAGTGATAATAGCGGTTCTATGGGTTATAACACCATTTATTATATCAATACTATATGCATTCTCTGACCCAACAGACTACTATAGTAAGGAAATTATAATCCCGCTACATTATACCTACGAGCATGTTCGAAAACTTGTAGCACTTGGTGCTGGAACCGCTATTATAAACAGCGTTATAGTTGCATTAATGACTATAGCTCTTAGCTTCGCTCTAGGACTGCCTGCTGGTTATGCTTTTGCAAGATTTGTATTTCCTGGCAAGGACTCCTTAAAACTATTTATTATAGGACTAAGGATGTTTCCAATAATAGTTATTGCTGTACCACTAGTATCACTCTATATAAGACTTGGTTTAAGTGATTCACTGCTTGGTGTTGCATTAGCTCACACGGCAATGGCCCTCCCCTTTGTAATAATTATTACATCAAGCATATTTGCTGGAATACCCAAGGAACTAGAGGAGGCAGGGCTCATATTTGGGCTTGATAGAACTGGAGCATTCTTAAGAATAACAATGCCTCTAGCACTACCAGGTCTTGCTGCCGCAGCAATATTTACTTTCATCATGTCATGGAACGAGGTATTTATAGCAGCAGTACTTACTCTAACAAACCGTACACTACCAGCATTCATACTAACATCAGCTATGGCGGCAACAGACTTCATAAAGTTTGCAGCGAGCTTCATCATGATCCTCCCTGCAATGATCTTTGTATTCATAGCTAGGAGGTACCTCATAGCCATGTGGGGTATAACCTTGAGGTGATCCATACATGGTGGATGTAAAACTAAGAGGTATAGTTAAAAGGTTTGGTAAAACAGTTGCAGTCAATGGCATAGATCTTGATGTAAGGGATGGAGAGTTCATAGTACTCCTAGGCCCGAGTGGTTGTGGTAAGACAACAACACTCCGTATAATAGCTGGCTTAGAGAAACCTGATGAAGGCAGGGTACTATTTGGGGACAGGGATGTAACCTACCTGCCTCCAAGAGAGAGGAATGTATCAATGGTTTTCCAGAGCTATGCAGTATGGCCTCATATGAGGGTCTATGATAACATAGCGTTTCCTCTAAAGATAAAGAAGGTTCCAAAGGATGAGATTGATAAGAAGGTTAAATGGGCTGCAGAGCTTCTCCAGATAAGTGAGCTGTTAAATAGATATCCACATCAGTTATCTGGTGGTCAGCGGCAGAGAGTTGCTGTTGCTCGTGCAATAGTTGTTGAACCAGCTGTACTATTAATGGATGAGCCTCTGAGCAACCTTGATGCTCTTCTAAGGGTTAAGATGAGGAGTGAGATAAAGAAGCTTCAGAGGAGAATCAAGGTTACAACAATCTATGTTACTCATGACCAGGTTGAGGCAATGACCATGGGTGACCGTATAGCTGTTATGAACCAGGGTAAGATAGAGCAGGTTGGCAGGCCTGATGAGATCTATTTAAAACCAGCAAACGTGTTTGTAGCAGGATTTATTGGGTCTCCTCAAATGAATTTCTTTGACGCAACAATATATATTGAAAAAGATAAGGCCGTTCTTGATGTGGGCGATTTTAAGCTAGGACTAAATAAAGATCTTATAGAGGTTCTTAAAGACTATGAAGGTAAGACAGTTATAGTTGGTATAAGGCCTGAGCATATATATCCTGAAAACCTTATCCCGTCAACTACTAAAAAGGTTGCAAAAGTGGAGGGTATAGTAGATTTTGTTGAAGAACTTGGTTCAGATACTATTGTGCATGTAAATACTGGGAGCCAGATACTGGTGTTAAAGATTAGTGGTAGCCACCACTATGAAATAGGTTCAAAGCTGGTTATAGCACTTGATCTAGACAAGATCCATGTATTTAGAAAAGATACTGAGAAGGCAATAATTTAATCAATTTTTTAGCTTCATATAATATAAGTAACTCTAGGTGGATGAGTGATAATTTATGGCAAACGTGGATAAGTGGTATAATAAACCTGTAAGAGTTCTGCAGTTTAATATAGAGGATAGGTATGGTGTATATGTATCCCA
>JAGGXK010000025.1 GCA_021163115.1 Desulfurococcales archaeon
CTTGTTGTTGTTGGACTGGTGGTTGTCGGGCTTGTTGTAGGGGATGTGGTTGGGCTAGTGGTTGTTGTTGGAGATGTTGTTGGAGAAGTAGTAGTTACAGAACTAGTAGTCGATGGAGAAGTAGTTGTTGTTTCTATTAATGTTGTGTTAAATACTATTTTTGCTGTTGTGTTTCCTTGTAAGCTTATGGTTATTACTGGATCAGTATATTCTGTGTTGTTTATGATCCATTTAATGAACCTATATGTAGCTTTTCCGTCAACTGTATAGCCGTTAATGGGTTCTATTTCTAGCTTATATGTTTCATTAACTAGGATCAGGGTGATGTTCTGGGTTATTTGGAGTGTTTTTACTAGTGTATTGTTTGTAAAGTATATGTTTAGTGTAGCGTTTGGTAGGTTATTGTATCCGTTAATTATTGTCTGGAACGTTATTGATATGTTTCTTACCTTGGGTGGCTTCCACCCTAGTGGATACCATTTTATAGTAAAGTTCTTGTCAAGCATGTTCCCTGCATAATCATATGCTTTGACACGTAGTATGGTTTTTACTGGTTTATCATAGCCTGTTAGCCTTAATGTTGCAATGTATGTATTGCCTGCTGAAGCTCTTAATGATACCTCACTAACCTTGTTACCTACAATAAACCATACAGACCTATTCTTTACACCCCACTCGTTATCATAGATCTTGAGGTATACTTTTAATATACGGCCTATTGTTGGAATGCTTGGTAACATCATGGATATCTCGGCTTGCGGCGGATTTGTATCAGGCATGTTGTATAAGACAAAGTCTAGCAGACCTCTTTGACCTGGCAATGTAATGTTTAATGCAACATATAGTATGTTATTTAATACCATTGTATCAACAATATTAACTGAGGCACCGCCATCTACTTTAAGTACTTTAAGTTCATGCAAATCACCAGCCCATGGTAGGGCTAGCAATACTATATTTGATAGATTTAGTTCTCTAAGGTTATTGTATAGATAGAAGTGATATGCATGAGGTGCCTCTATTATGACACCATAGAATCTTATATCGTTTGTAAAATATAGTTCAACAGGTATGGAGTTATACACTTGATCCCTGCTAACGTTCTCAAATCCATTGAAGAAGAATAGTTTAAATGGAAACTTTGGCGGTAGATCCGGTTTTATCTCAAACACTTGTAACCCATTGTACAATGCTCTACTCTGAGCAAGTGTTGTAGTAGTTATAAAATATGTTGTCGTATTAGTTCTAGTAGACACGTATTTCACATACTGATCTCTATGTATATGTCCGGACAATACGTAGGTTACATTATAATTTTCTACTAGTTTTAGAAAGTATTTTACAGCTGTAATGTTTGATCCCCAATAGTAGCTTACCGGGCTATTCTCGTACTCATGGGGATCCTGTAGTATGGTGCTGTTGTAGTAAATATGTAGTTCTCCCTGCCAATAGAATACTGGGTGATGAAACATGACTATTTTTACTGGTATATCTTTGTATTCCTCAAGTAATTGTTTAAGAAGTACTAGTTGGCTCCATGTAAGATAGTTTACTCTTTCACTAGTGTATCCTCCGAAGATAAAGTACTTGTTATCAATGACCCTATACCAGATTCTATCACCATAGTATTGTTCAAATTTATTGGGGCCTGAGTCATGATTCCCAGGTACTAATAGGTATGGTGTAGAGTATACGAAGCTATATCTAAATGCCCTGCTATCCACGTATTCTAGTTTAGCAGAAGTATCTGCCTCATCGCCAGTATTAAGGATCATATCTACTCCAAGTAGCTGGGTAAGTAGAAGCCCTGCGAACCGTTTATAAGTCCCTATGGTTACATTTGGATACCCTGATCCATAATGTAGATCAGATACATGTGCTACCCTAAGTTTTTCAATGCCAGGTTCTATAACCCACACGCTTCTTGGAACAAATAATTTTTCATTATCACCTACAAGAACAAGATCATATAATCCCTTCTCACAATCACTAGGTACCACTATTGTATATGTTGTATTAGAACCTGTAATTGTTACAGTATAGTTTCTTAGTATAAGATTGTTGCTTTCAAGAAAAACTCCATAAATATATCCAGCAACAATATTTGCAGAGTTCTTTAACTCTACAGTAAAGTTCCCACCAGGATATATTATTGCGGGCTTACCTGGGCCAATATTATTTGTAGGTATCTCCTTAACACTGCTCGTTAAACCCGGTAACACAGGCTGTTCACTATATACTTGAGAATTATCCTTGTAACCATACCCTAGCACTCCTATAGAAGCCATTATTAACAGCAGGAGCATAGGTGTTATAAGCCTAGCTAATCCCATACAAAACCCCTTGATTAAATCATTGATTAACAAGAATATATAGAAATTGCCTGTATTTATAGGAGAGGGAACTAATTTAGGTAAAGATACATAATAATACTTAATGGGGCCCCCGCTGTCTCACACCCCTAGAGACCCCGTATTAGGGATATGGATATGAAGGGGGTCGGTCCAGCGGGGGATAATAATCCCTCGATCATTATAATATAAGCTTTAAAACAATGAATCTTAGGGGAGTTACACAAGTGTTCTTAGGAAAGCCTACAAACATTTATGGTGCTTATAGGAGACTTAGAGTTATAAGAATTTTTGATCCATGGAGAAGTAGTCTATGTACATGTCGCCCTAAATATAGTCTACAACCCTATACCGGGTGCAGTCATTTTTGCCTATACTGTTATGCAACAGCATATATTGGGCAAGGACCTAGTAGACCTAAACGTGATCTACTAAGGAATGTTAGACATGATATAGGTTTTATAAATAAAGAACTTGTAATTGAAATGAGTAGCAGTAGTGATCCGTATCCCCCGCTAGAGTCATGGACTTTGCTTACAAGAAAAGTACTAGAGATCCTTAAGGAGAAAAACATAAGGGTTTTAATTACAACAAAATCTGATCTTGTAACAAGGGATGCAGATCTATTAGCAGAGATGAACTCTGCAGTAATGATTACTATAACGACACTTGATGAAAACCTGGCCAACATACTGGAACCCGGGGCCCCGCCACCTTCTAGAAGGGTTGATGCAATAAGTTATTTGAGAGAAAAAGGTGTACCTGTTGGTGTTAGAATAGATCCTATTATACCTAGATTAAATGATAATCCTAGAGATATAGAGAGACTTGTAAAAACTATTGCTGATGCTGGAGCCATACATATTGTCACATCAACCTATAAGGCTAGGCCAGATAACTTTAAGAGAATGATTAATGCTTTTCCTAGTCTAAAGAATTACTGGGAGAGAATATATTTAAGAGAAGGCATAAAGATCCATGGATACCATTATCTACCATTAGAGCTTCGGAGAAGACTTCTAAAGCCTGTTATAGATACTGCTAGAAAGCTAGGGCTTACATATGCTACTTGTAGAGAAGGATTAGTTTCAAAGGAATTTTTTAATGCACCTAGTTGTGATGGCATACATCTAATAAAAGAGTCTAGGGATCATAGAGTTCCTTAGCTGATAAGATCTTTTCTCTAGACACTCTCTCTGAATCCCTTGATAACACACCCTCAAGCACCAGTAATTTCTTCTTAACATATGCTCCTCCACGGCTATAGCCTCCTAATTCTCCACTAGAGTATACTACTCTATGGCAAGGTATAACAATTGGGTTTTCATTAATTGCCATTAAACGCCCAACAATCCTCGGGTTAACACCAAGTATCTTAGCTAACTCACCATAACTTATAACATAACCTATTGGAATAAGCTGTAGCAATGTATAAGCAGCATCAGCTAGTTCATCAAACTTAGGCTTTCTTACCATATTCTTTTCAGGATCCCAGTATAGTAACAACTCAATATCCCTCAACTACCTAAAAACATCCGGGATAGTATATGAACATAGTTTAACAGAAGCATTTTAAACAATTAGCCCTTTCCCTTTTAATTACTTCAGTAAATATTATATTAATGTAGTTGCCAGAGAGCCCACTTACTTTATCAGGTGTATAGTTATGAGAAGAAAGAAAAAACGCGAAACAGGCTTAAATAGGGCTTACTGGGAACTTGTATCATTATTTAATGATTCTGCAGAAGTAGTTAGTCTCCAGGATAAGATCCTCATTAAGCTAGATACCTTAGAAAACAACTGGGTCTTGTTAGAGGATTATTGTAACGAGATAGTGATAAGTGATGTTAATTATAGAATTAACGGTAATATAGAGCTTGGTGTAATATGCGTCTCTAAAGGGGCGAAATTACTCATTGAAATACCTGAAAATAGTAAGCTGTTGTGGATTAGCCCTGTGTTTCTCCTTAGTAGAAACCGCAGGCCTGCAACCCTAGAAGCATGAAAGTGGTTAAAAATAGTTGCCTTAAAAAGCTATGTGTTGCCAGGATGCTATCTAATTCTTGATCCAGGTTTTACTGGTTTCTCTACTGTAAGAAGTATGGGTACACCCTTTTCATCTTCTGCTGCAAGAAGCATCCCTTGACTAACATGGCCTCTAAACTTCTTTGGTGCAAGATTTGCAACAACAATAATGTATTTATTAACAAGATCTTCTGGCTTATACCATAGTCCTAGGCCTGCAACTAATTGTCTCTCACCAAGCTCCCCAAGATCAACTATTAGTTTAATCAGCTTTGTAGTACCGGGTATTTTCTCAGCACTTTTTACAAAACCTACTCTCAAGTCTATTTTCATGAATTCATCAAATGATATTATTGGTTTCTCAGCCATACTTTATGCACCCAGTATATGTTATTATCTAGATTATGTATATCTAGGGATATGGTATAATTTATGTATTCATCTATGGTCCGCTGGTGAAAAATCATTGTCCATAAACCTAACTGCTTGGAGGGACAGAAAACTAAAGTTCTGGAACAGGATGTGGGAGGATCTAGAGATAGGGTATTTAGATGAAGACTTACTGCCCATACTTATAGAGTTCTTCCTTAGACCATACTCTCATACATTAAGTAGTTGTAGTGGGAGAATAACTCTCGCTGATTCATTAAAGCCTTGGAGTAGAGATGAGACAGGGATTGTATTTAAGAAACATGTAGCTATAAGCCTAGATAATATCCTTCATGTCCTAGATAAACCAGTTATTAGGAGATTATGGTTTATTGTCGCGGGACCTATAATCCATGTATCTACTGCCAGGGTTGGTGAAGCAAAGAAGATACTAAGAATAGCTCAGAAAGCAGGGTTTAAGCATAGTGGGATCTTATCAGTGAATAGGTTAAAGGGGATATTGTTAGAGCTAAGAACTGGTATTAGAATGACTCACTTACTGGCCATACGTAATAAACTACTCATAGATGAAGATGATCTAAAAATACTAATCAATATAGCTAATGAGTTATTGCTTGATGGAAAACATAGGCTTGAAAGACTTTATCGTGAGCTTAGAGAAAATAGGCCACCCGTGCTTGACCGGGATATTGTAGAGTACTTGGATAAAAAAGCTTTGTATATGAAGTTTCTAGAAAGGCACTCCTGACACCAATGCTATGTTAGCATAGGGTGTAAATTCTCCTGTTCTAACAACAAACCTTGCATTTGATACATATTTCTGCTTAAATTCCTCATGTGGCACCATTACCAGTTGTTTCTCTATATCAAGAGACTGGTATTTCTCTAGAAGCTCTACAATAGACTCATATACATGAGGACTTACACGCTTAGTCTCTTCAGCTATAATAGCTTTTTCTACAACAATCTCCTTTAGTATAGCTTCAAGGACATCTAGGAACTTGGGTATACCAGGTACTAGAGCTAGATCTATCCTGTCAACCTCCACCGGTATAGGTAGCCCTGCATCAGCTATAACAAATACGTCTTTATGGCCTAGCTGTGTTATTTCATAGAGTAGGATCGGGTTTATTAAACCACCTTTCTTCAATGTCTTATTCACCACTAACCTGTATTCTATACTATTATAGGGTATAGATGTTGTTATGATAAATAGTTTTAAGACCACATACTAGGAAATTATATTAAAAAGGAGCGCATAAGGTTGATCAAGCCTTGATAGTAGCCATTGTTGGTAGTATACACATGGATTTCTATATACGTTTACCAAAACTTCCTGTCCCGGGAGAAACAGTGCTAGGCCATGGATTCACTATGTTGCCTGGCGGCAAAGGTGCTAACCAAGCAGTTGCTTGCTCAAGACTTGGTGCATATACATACATGGTCGGTAGAGTAGGGAATGATATCTTTGGAGAGAAGCTTATAGAGAATTTTAGAAAAAACAATGTGGATACAAAGTACATGGAGGTTGATAAAACTACTCATACAGGTATAGCATTTATCCTCCTAGATGAGAAGACTGGGGAAAACATGATTACTGTTGCCCCTGGAGCAGATTATAATGTTTCTGCAAAGGATGTTGACAATGCCATGGATGCTATAAGTAGGTCTGATATACTTCTTTTACAGCTTGAAATACCTATTGATACAGTTGTGTATGCGGCTAAGAGGGCTTGGGAGAAAGGGGTTAGAGTTATACTAAATCCTGCTCCAGCAGCCAGTCTTCCAGACGAGATATATAGGTATATACACGTATTAACTCCTAATAGAGTTGAAGCATCACTTTTAACCAACATAAACATAGAATCAAGAGAAGATGCTGTTAAAGCAGGTAAGTTATTAATAGATAAGGGTGTAGACTATGTCATTATAACGCTTGGAGCAGAGGGATCTATGGTTATTTCCAAGGATTTTGTAAGACATATACCAGCTTATAAGGTAGAAGTCGTTGATACAACAGGTGCTGGTGACGCATTTAATGCAGCACTAGCTGTATCACTTGCTGAAGGAAAGGATATTGTAGAGGCTTGCCGTATAGCAAATGCTGCAGCCGCATTACAGATTACAAAGCTAGGGGCTCAATCAGGTTTACCTACTAGAGAGGAGCTTGAAGAGTTTTTGAGAAAACATAGACAATAATTGGGTGAAACCATGGCTTCTAATGAACCCTTACTTAAAGCAGAGGGTATTGTAAAGAAATTCCCTGGTGTTGTAGCATTGAAGGGAGTGGATTTTGATCTATACCAGGGGGAGATCCATGCACTTGTTGGACAGAATGGTGCAGGTAAGTCAACTTTTGTAAAGATACTTAATGGAATATATATTGCTGATCAAGGCAAGATACTTATTAATGGTAAGGAGGTAAAAATAAGGAGACCCATTGATGCTAAAAGAAACGGTATAACCCTTGTCCACCAAGAGGTTACACTTATACCATACCTCTCTATTGTTGAGAACATTTTCTTAGCAAAAATACCTTTTACTAAGGGACCCATCACCGCCCTCAATAAGAAGGAGATGGAGTCTTTTGCCCGAAAATATCTTGAGTTGTTAAACCTAAGAATAAATCCATGGATTAAGGTTAAAGAGCTTAGTGTTGGAGAGCAACAGCTCGTCCAGATAGCCAGGGCTCTTGCAGAAAACGCTAATATTATATGCCTTGACGAACCAACAAGTGCTTTAACTCCAGCTGAGGTAGACAACTTGTTTAGAATACTAAGGGATCTAAAGAAGTCTGGGAAGACAATCATATTTATAACCCACCATATTGACGAGGTATTCCGCATAGCTGATAGAGTAACTGTTCTACGTGATGGAGAGAAAATAGCTACCCTAGAAGTAAGTAAGACTGATCCCTATGAAATTGTAAAGCTTATGCTTGGCAGAGAACCTAGTAGGTTCTATATAACTAGAGAGAAAGTGTTTAGGGAGGAAGAGAAACCCATACTTGTTGTAAAGAACTTGTCCACAGTACCTGAGAAGATAAGGGGTATTAGTTTAACCAATATATCGTTTGATCTATATAAGGGCGAGATACTAGGGGTTATAGGATTACTTGGTGCTGGAAAGACAGAGCTTGGGAAGGCATTAATTGGTTTAGAGAAAGTTGTTTCTGGAGAAATATTTATTGATGGGAAGAAGGTTTCTATAAAAAGCCCTATTGATGCACTTAAATATGGCCTCTACTATCTTCCCGAGAACAGGAGAGTTGAAGGACTTGTTCTAACACTAACTGTTAGAGAAAACATCATATTGTCTGCATTAAAGCATACTACAAAACTTATGGGTTTGAGAGACATTAATGCTGAGAAAAAGACTGCACTTGAATGGATTAAGAAGCTAAATATTGTAACACCGAGTACTGAGACGAAGGCTATGAGCCTGAGTGGCGGTAATCAGCAAAAAGTTGTTATAGCGAAAGCGCTGGTCGCTAAGCCCAGGGTATTAATATTTGATGAACCAACCATGGGTATCGATGTTGGTGCAAAAGTTGAGATAAGAAAGATTATATCAGATCTAGCTAAGCAGGGATTGTCAATAATACTTATGTCATCTGATGTAGACGAAGTACTTGCCCTCGCTGATAGAATACTAATCCTCTACAAGGGCTCCCAGGTGGCATTAATGCCTAATAAAGACCTAACAAGGGATATTATAATGGATCTAATGAGTGGTGGATCAACAAATGAAATAGTTTTTTCTAGTAGAGAGGGAGAGCATATGGAAATAAGTACGTAGTTGGGTGATAGTTATGGGTAAAACTGGTGGATCAGAAGGTCTAGTTGATACTATAAAGAATCTATGGAGTAAACTTAGTGTTTATGAAGAAGTAAAACCTCTTATAGCTCTTATAGGCCTATTTATCGCATCAGCGCTATTGTCGCCATACTTTCTTACATCATATAATCAGCGAATATTATTGCTACAAACAGCCCCTCTAGCAATGCTCGCGCTTGGAGAATCAATGATAATTCTTATGGGCAGCATAGATCTATCACCTGGTTCAACAATGGCTTTAGCAGGAACAGTTGCTGCTATAGTACATATATCCTATGGACAGCCCCTATCAGTATCTATACTAGCTGGTATGGCTACTGGTGCAGCTGTCGGCTTTATTAATGGATTGCTTGTTACAAAGGCTAAGATACCATCATTTGTTGCTACACTAGCAGCTCTTGTAGCTGGTAGAGGAATGGTGCTGATACTTACTGGTGGACAACCAATTGTTGGATTAACGGAGTTTAGAGTATTCACTGAGGCTATTATTGGTTTACCGAATATGGTGTGGATATTCATAGTATTTACTGGTATAAACCTGCTACTTCTTAGAAGAACCTCTCTAGGACTAAAGATCTACTCTATTGGAGGAAACGAGGAGGCTGCACGCTACTCAGGTATAAATGCGGACTTGGTGAAACTTACAATATTTACACTTGCAGGCTTCTACTATTCTATAGCAGGGCTTATGATGAATGCTAGGCTTGAAGTAGCCTATCCATGGACTGGATGGGGATACGAGCTAGATGCAATAGCCTCCTCCGTACTAGGAGGTATACAGTTAACTGGCGGCATTGGATCCCCCATAGGACCAGCAATGGGTGCATACATACTAACCCTTATAACAAACATATTGATCCTAATGGGAGTAAGTCCCTATGTACAATGGGTTGTAAAAGGAGCCGTACTAGCAGTAGCGGCTACAGCACTAACTCGTGGACTAAAGTATGTAAAGTAACACCATGAAGCCTCTATACGAATTCTTTACTTTCAACTATCTGTTTCTTTTATTATAGACAAAAATTATCTATATCCTTAGCTAAGAATATATTATTATAAAAATGGTACCAGGTGTAATCCTGTCTTGAAGCGTAGAGGATATAAAGCTTTATCCACCACCGCCCTTATAGCTATCATCGTTATTATTGCAATAATCATTATCGGTGGCGTAGTATACTATATTACAACACAACAGCAGGCCCCAAGCAAGATCAAGATAGGTTTGTTTATCAGCAACCTTGGTAATCCATACTTTGTTGCACTAAGAGATGGGGCTCAGGCAGCAGTTAACGAGCTTAAGAATAAGGGCGTAGATATCGAGATGGAGGACTTTGATGCAAAAGATGATCCTAACCTACAGACAACACAGATCGAGACAGCTGTGGGGCAGGGCTTTAGCGCGTTAGTAGTTAACCCTGTACACGTAGAAGCCATACAGCCAGCGCTTCAGAAGGCTAAGGACGCTGGTATACCAGTTATTACTACTGATAGAGATGTAGCCGATCATACCCTCAGAATAGTATTTATTGGTACAGATAACGTTGCTGGTGCAGAACAGGCTGCAAAAATGCTAATCAAGGCATTAAAGGAGAGCGGTAAGCCTACTCCATGGAAGGTTGTAATACTAAATGGTATACCAGGTACAACTGCTGCAGAAGACAGAAAGAAAGGCTTCCACAATATTCTAGATCAGTACGTAGCCAATGGTACAGTAACAATTGTTGCAGAGGAGGTAGCTAACTTCAGGAGAGATGAGGGATTAACAAAGATGGAGTCAATACTTGCTGCTCAGACCGTTGATGCAGTAATTGCTGCAAATGATGAGATGGCTCTAGGTGCTATACAGGCTATTGAGGGAGCTGGGCTTACGCCAGGTAAGGATGTTATCGTTGTAGGATATGATGCTATACCAGATGCTGTACAGGCTATAAAAGACGGAAAGATGTATGCAACCATAGCTCAGTCACCATTCCTCCAGGGATACTGGGGTGTCTATGCAGCCTACTACCATATTGCAAAGAACTGGAGTCCATCAGAAGACTGGATACCAACACCAACAGTAGTAGTCACTAAGGCTAACGTAGATACATTTGAACAAGAGGTTAAATCACCTAAACCCTTACCTGGAGCACCAAGTGGTTAAATATAAATAGATGTGGGTTGACATTAAATTAAAAATAATATTTTTTATACTTTATAAACCAAGCCTTTTCTTTAATACAATAGCTATAGCTGGTGCAATACTTACTTTACTTATAGGGCTTAAAACTGTATCAGTACCAACTAGATCCTTAAGGCCTAGCCTTAGCAGTTTAGGTAATGCTCTTCCAACAAGTATTGGGTGAACTGTTGTAACAATAATGTCTTTTGCACCAAGTTTTCTTAAAGCCTTAATAGATTCTACTATTGTTCCACCAGTACTTATTATATCATCAACTATTACTACATTCTTGTCTCTCACATCAACGCCTTTAGCCTCAATAACAACTTCTTCTGCAGTAAGCCTCTTTTTCTCAAGAATAGAGTACTCCAGACCACCAAGCTCTTCAGCCATAGTCTTTGCCCATTGTTCAGCCTCCTCATCAGGCCCTATAACTACCGTGTTCTCTATACTATGATGTTTCTTAACATACTTGGCTAGCTCCCTAACACCTGTGAGATTATAGAATTTTGAGCCAAACACTTTCTCGGGCTTGGTTATTCTATGGAGGTGCATATCAATGGTATAAATGCCGTCTAGGTCTAGCGCCTTAAACAGTTTTGCTAGAGATAATATACTTACTACTTCACCTGGATTAAATCTCTCATCTTGTCTAGCATACGCCATATAGGGTATTACAGCATGGATCTCGCTAGCTCCCAGATCCTTTAATGTGTCAAGAGTGTACAGAGTCTCTATAATTAACTCGTTAGGTCCCCGCTGAAGAGAGTTTACATAAATAACTCTTTTTCCAGAAATATCGCTGTGTACCCTAATGTATGTTTCTCCATCAGGAAACTTCTTAACCTCTATAAAACCAAGCTCTACACCAAGGATCTCTGCAAGCTTTATAGCGATATGTTCTCCAGCAGAACCACCTAGAACAATTATGTCAGCCATATTTTTCCCCAAGCCACGTTTTTATAGAATATTGTAGCAGGAGATTAATTAACTTTAATAAGTTTTGGTAAAAGCATTTATCTATCTCTAAGAGTTATCAGAACATAAGAATAATCAACAACAGTGAAGACGCAATAGGGGATTTTTGTTGAGTAGCCCTAGATACATATATGTAAAGGATGCCTATAGGGACGAAATGGTTGGCAAAGAAGTTAGGCTAAGAGGATGGGTTTATAGGCACCGGGTTGTTGGTAACAAGATCTTTGTAGTTCTAAGAGATCCTACAGGAATTATTCAGTGCGTACTAGATAGATCTATTGTTGGTGATGAAGTCTTTGATGAAGTAGAAAGACTTGGTATTGAATCAAGTATAGAAGTAAGGGGTATGGTGAGGAAAGAACCCCGAGCTCCCGGGGGCTATGAGATCCATGTAAGATATGCAAAGGTATATGGTGTGAGTAGGGATTTCCCTATTAAAGGAGGTGAGGGCATAGACTACTTACTTGATAACAGGCATTTATGGATTAGGAGTAGGAAGTTGACAACAATTATGAAGATAAAACATAGTGTATTGGAAGCTGGTAGGGAGTACTTCCTTAGAAATGGCTGGTGGGAGGTTACACCACCAATACTAACAGCTTCAGCTTGTGAAGGTGGAGCAACACTTTTTGAACTAAAGTATTTTGAACGTAAAGCCTACCTAAGCCAGAGTGCTCAGTTATACCTAGAAGCATTAATCTATAGCTTAGAGAAAGTATGGAGCCTTACACCAAGCTTTAGAGCCGAAAAAAGTAGGACCAGGAGGCACCTAGCTGAATACTGGCACCTTGAAGCAGAAGCTGCATGGTATACAATGGATGATATGATGAAGGTTTCAGAAGAACTTGTAGCCTATATTGTATCAAAGGTTTTAGAGAAGAATAAGAACGAGCTAGAGTTCCTTAAGAGAGACCTTACTATACTAAAGAATGCTGTAGAAACACCCTATCCCAGGATAGAGTATGATGAAGCTATTGAGATTCTCCAGAAGAGAGGAGTAGCTATAGAGTGGGGAGACGATCTTGGGGCTGATGAGGAGAGGGAGCTTACCAAGGAGTTTGATAGACCATTCTTCATAACACACTTCCCTAGAGAGATCAAGTCGTTCTACATGAAGTTGGATAGAGACAGACCAGATGTTGTTCTAGGGTTCGACTTACTGGCTCCAGAAGGCTATGGAGAGATTATAGGGGGTGGGGAGAGAGAAGATGACTATAACAAGCTACTACAACGTATAATTGATGAGGGATACACCGTTGATGACTATAAATGGTATCTCGACCTAAGAAAATACGGTAGTGTGCCCCACAGCGGCTTTGGTCTTGGAGTAGAACGGGTTGTCATGTGGATAGCAGGCTTAGACCATATACGTGATGCAATACCATTCCCGAGATTTAGAGGAAGAATATATCCATAAACCAGTAATGCTTTACTCTATACAACTATTTACTTGCTGGTGAAACAATGGTTTTTGATAAGGATATTGGAGACATTATTCTTAGTGAGCTACGTAAAATGCATGGCAGGTTTGATCCTCATTCATTTATAGCTCCAAGACTAAGGAATAAAACTCTCTTCGAGTTCCTAGTTGGAGTAATGCTTAGTCAAAACACTAGTGATAGAAACGCTATAAGAGCCTATGAGAACTTAAAGAGAGTTCTTGGAGGGCATATACTACCTAATAATGTTCTTTCTATAGACCCAAGTGTTATTGAGGAGTCTATCCGAGTAGCAGGAATGCATAAGCAACGGGCTAGAAGGGTAGTTGAGCTTGCAAAAATATTTGTTAACCAAGAAGGAGCTAACGCTTTTATAGAAGTCATTAAGGATGCTAATGTTGAAGAAGCTAGAGAGATCCTTATGAAGTTGCCAGGAATAGGTCCTAAAACAGCTGATGTAGTACTACTCATGTATTTCGGTAAACCAACTTTTCCTATTGATACACATATTAGGAGGATTACATGGAGGCTTGGGTATGTTAGGGGTAGAGACTATGAAGAAGCTAGAAGATTCTGGATGAATATACTAAAGCCAGAGAACTATCTTGAAACACACTTACTACTGATAACCCATGGAAGAAAGATCTGTAGGGCTGGAAGACCTCTCTGTAGGGAATGCAGACTGAGAAGCCTATGTAGGTATGGTAGAGATTATGGCTAAGAAGAAGCCCTTCTTAAAAAAGCTTGCTGAAGAAATTCTTGGAGAAGATCTAGCCTCTAAGCTATGGAAGAGAATAGAGATCATTGGCGACATAGCTGTTATACGTGTACCCTTTGATCTATCCCCTGAAACGTTAAAGCCTCTTGCTGAAGCCATTCTATCTAGCCTACCCTATGTAAAAAGTGTGTGGGCTGGATTACCGGGTGTCCATGGAGACTATAGGCTTAGGAAATATATACATCTTGCTGGTGAGGAGAGGAGTGAGACCGTATATAAGGAGCATGGATGCTTGTTTAAGATAGATATAACAAGAGTCTATATCTCCCCTAGGTTAAACTATGAGCATAAACGAGTAGCAAAACTTGTTAGACAGGGAGAGATTATAACCAACATGTTTGCTGGAGCAGGCTTGTTCTCGATAATAATTGCTAAACACTCTAATCCAGAAAAAGTCTATAGTATAGACATAAACCCCGTTGCCTATAAGTACATGGTTGAAAACATTAGGCTCAACCATGTTGAAGACAAAGTTGTAGCACTGCAAGGTGATGCTGCAAAGGTTATTGAAAAATACCTTGTAGGGACAAGTAATAGAGTATTAATGCCCCTTCCAGAACTTGCACTAGAGTACCTACCCTATGCTATTAAGGCGCTGAAGAAGAACAGAGGCATTATACATGTATACCTCCATGTTGTAGCCAATAAAGGAGAAAACTATCTAGATAAAGCAGAAGTCATACTCGATAAGAGATTCAAAGAACTTGGAGTAGCATGGAAGCCTTTATTCAAGAGAAGAGTAAGGAATGTTGGCCCTAGAAAATACCAAGTTGTAGTTGATGCATTTGTAAACCCATAGCTTCCCTACTTCCTCTTCTTCCTCTTAGGCTTAGGAGGCTTCTCCTCTTCAACTTCTATAGCTCGGACACCAACACCCATCAGCTTTCTTAATACTGCATCAATGAATTTGAC
>JAGGXK010000065.1 GCA_021163115.1 Desulfurococcales archaeon
ACCGAGTCTACATCAGGGTGTCCGTCAGTTAGATCTCTTTCATACTGTTCTTTAGTAATACTATATGGGTGTGGAGCATTTACTAGGAATGAGCCAAAGTCGCCAGCATTATGTGAGCCAGGGATATCAACTGCAGGAGTGCTTCCCAGTTGTCCAAGGAAGGGCCTTATCCTTGTAGGAACACCAACAAGGTCTGCTTTACCAAAAGTAAGTACTGGAACCTGCTTAGAGTTCTTTGGAAGAGCACTCCATTTCCAAGCCTCCCTAGCTATCTCCATGGCCTTCTCCTTATTAACAGTTAACCCGATACGATATCCTTGATCAAAAACCATTGTATAACCATGTATCATCCTGAAGGGTGATGCAGGTGCTCTACACTTCTTACACCTTATTGCATCCTGGCCTACTCCAACTACTTCATATTCTGGCCAAGGCTCTCTACATACTGGACACTTCTTAGCAACATAAGGATCACCGGTATAGGCATTATCAACCCATTTATCAACTCCTGAGGAAGAAGCCCTAGATCTAATCTTTATACTTTCAACAGATATAATAATAGAATCCCCTATATCAGCCCCCTCAACTGCAACAGGTACATTAACTTCATGACCACCTCTTATAGTAGGGGTGATCATTGGTCCGTTTCCTCTAACCGTATCACTCTATGTGTTTTTGTTTTATTGTGATACGGTTTCATTGGTTCCACCTCGCCTAGAGGGCTCGCCTCCACGGCTCATCCCTATGGGGTCATGGGTGGCTGTCGAGCCCAACGGCACAAGGGCTCCCATCTAGGTTATACCCTAGGGGGCTTGGAGCAATGTCCCCATCACCCCACATACATTACACTCACCGGCACAACACACTATAAACACACCGCCTATAACAAAACGATATAAAAGAATACAAAAAACTACAATTCAATGTTTATGCCTCAGCAACCAGGTGTGGTAACAAATACTATTCTACCACCATCAGCTACAGGTCCAAGCATTTTTGAATGAGGCCCAATAATCCCATTAGTAAAGACATCATTAACTATTTCTTGTTCAAAAGACAAGGCCATACACCATTTCTATAGTGTTTCCAGTAAAATACTTGAATATCTAAACATATAATTCTATTGAACAATATATCCATATATCACAGCACTTGCTAACTCTAAAATACTTAACATTATTACTTACTCTAGATGGGTGGACTAGATAGTGGTTGATTTATCCTTTATAGGTATTGGTAGAGTAGGTTTTCAAGCACTAAAACTATTTATTAAAACAAATCCTGGGGCCTCCATAAGGGTTATAGACTCTGATTATTCTAGAAAAAAGATCGTGGAGACTCTAGGGGATAGTATAGAGTTTTATACAGCTTCTACTCCTCGTGAAGTAGTTGAACTGGTAAAGGGCTCCTACTTAATAGTTACCGCTCTCCCATCCAGTATAGCGTTTAAGTTTATTGAGAGACTTGTAGGAAATGGGTATAATGTAGTTGATGTATCATACATCATTGAAGACCCCTATAGCCTAGATGATATAGCAAGGCGTTATAGGGTATTCTATATACCTGATGCAGGATTTGCTCCTGGTTTCAGTAACCTAGTTATTGGATGGTGTTATAACAGGCTTGGATCACTTGATAAGGCATTAATTTATGTTGGCGGTATACCTGTTAAGCCTGTTGAGCCTATTGGTTACCAGATTACATGGAATCCTGTTGACTTGCTTGAAGAATACATTAGGCCTGCAAGGATTGTGAGGGATGGAGAAGTTGTAGCTGTTGATCCTCTTGAAGAGTTTGTAGAAGTTAATATTAGTGGTCTTGGTGTTTTTGAGGGATTCTATAGTGATGGACTAAGGACCCTCCTTAGAAACATTGATGTAAGAGAAATGGCTGAGATAACCCTTAGGTATAGGGATCACCTGGAATCTATAAAGGTGTTGAGGAAACTAGGTTTTCTTGATAAAAAACCTATAGAGTATAAGGGTATACCTATTAAACCTATAGAGTTTACTGCAAGAGTTTTTGAGGAGAAACTGAAGCAGACTATACCAGATATGGCTATACTATACATTATTGTAGAGAAGAATAGGTTTTACTACAAGCTACTATCACTACTTGTAGGTAAGCTAGGTGAGCCAGCAACATCCAGGTATACCGCATTAGTCCTGGCAAAGACGGCTGAACTAGCACTAAGGGAGGAGATAGAGCCTGGTGTACATCCTCTCGAAGATCTACATAAGTACTACCAGGACTATGTAGATTATCTAGAAGGCAATGATGTAAGACATAGTGTAGAGACTAATATTTAGTACTGACTACCTGGTATAAGGATCTCTGATTTTAAAGTGGCTTGATCAACAACATCTTTTCCATAAGGTATATCAAGGACTAGTTCTAGGTATGCATTATCATAGCCTAGCATATACTACTCTACAGCCCCTGTTTTCATTAGTGGTTTTACTCTGGAATGCTTTATTATTAAGTGTTTTATAAGCTCTCTATCACCTGGTACTGGTATTAACAAGATCTCATCTTGTACTAGTGGCTCCCACTTAAACTTCTTACTTCCCGGCTCCTTAACCTCCACCATAACTTTCTCAAGCATAAACGGTGTTTCTTCAACAGGTATTTTTATATATAAGCTTATCCTCCTGGAATGATGCTTTACATAGGTTATTGATACTTCATATCCATACTCTCTTTCTAATAAAGACACTGTTGCTAGATCTTTATTTTTGACTGTGTTTAGACTGTTTTTTCTGGAACAGGCTTGGAGGGATACAATGGTATAATATACATGCTTGTAACACCATTGTCTATCTTGAAGCCTATTCCCTTGTAGTAGAAGTATGTAGTTCTCCTCGGCCATGTTTAAAGATGTAGCTTGCATAGAGGTAGGGTTTTGCATACCTCCATGGGTTAACCTCGTTTCCTCCAAGAGCATATTCGTTTTTAAACTCTAGTATAGAATATATGGTGCGTCCTAATTGATAACATGATGCCACTAATTCCCCTACTGCAGCATTTGATCTTGTGGGCACTATTATCTTGTCTCCAGAGATCTTGATAGACGATGCAAGTTCTTCAAACAACCTGTTTTTATCAATTAGTCTAATATGGGATAATGCCAGCCATAGTATACAGGCTACTATAATACTGGCAGCTATTACTAGATGCGTCATATCTTCAAATGATGCTCCTGACGTTATACTGTGCCATAGATAGTATGCTAATAGTATTATACCCAGCATGCATAGTCCTATGAGAGTATACGGGTCGGCTTTACTACGAGTTATGAGGTTAACTCTAAGCCCTAGGAGTAAAGCCATATCATATCCACCATATAGCATATAGTTTGTTTGCTTAGAGGGAGGTAAAGCATTCTTGTTAATCAAGATACTATAGTTTTCTATTTCACCCTGTATAGGGAATTGGCTACGGCTAGGTTTTTAAGGAGGAGAACATGTATATATTCCTGGTTTATTCGGAATATTCCGAATAAACTGTATAGGGTGTAAATATTGATCCCGTATGGGCTAGTGAAATTATTTAGCATGGTAGGATTGCCGGCAGCTGCTGCAGCAATACTTGCTACTTTATTAATTGAGTCAAAGCCTATGGATCTTGATGAACTATCTAGTAAAACAGGGTATGCTAAAAGCCATTTATCTTCAATGCTTAGACTTCTTGAGGAGAAGCTTTTGATTGAAAAGATCCCGGGGAAGAGTAGGAAGGTATACTTTAAAGCAAAAAGAGACGCGCTCACCAAGATCATACACCAGCACCTCAGGAGGATAAGGAATAGCTTACGTGACACCTTAGCTGAGCTACATGATGGCTTAACTGAATTTAAAGAGCTTGAGAGAATCGAGAGAGAGCTTCATGAGTTAATTAAGAGATTGAATGGTGATGAGCATTGATAACCCCTGTTGAAGATAGTGCGCATCATATACTACTCGTACTCAACCCAAGGCCTGAGGGCGGTGATACATATTTAGGTAGGTTATCGTCTATAGTTTACGAGAGAATATCTATGAATAAGTCTAAAAGGATAGTATTTCATGTAATCTCCTCCTTAGGCAGACCATTTTACATAGAGAAGCTTAAGTCATTTATCCAGAACAATATAGGTTTATCCCTTACAATTAGATTCCATGGTGTTTCCCCAGATGATCTAGAAGGGTTTTTGAAGAAGTCCCTTGGCAGGATCGACTCTATACTCATTGAAAGGGATTTACTTGAATATCGTAGGGTTCTTGACAAACATGGTGTTGAATACATTGTGATTGACTAGGAGGCGGGCTTAATGGGGTATGATATAGTTATTACAACTGATAGGACTATGATGAGTAATCATCATGGTAAAGAGTTTCTAGGATTCCTAGCTACAGGCCCAGCTATTGGTGTTCCTGAGAAGCTGTGGATGTGGCTTGCAGCCCCCAAGCCTAGAGTTGATGAAGAGGGCAGGCCTATAGAGGCGCCGTATGGGCTTAGGAAGATTGAGGCAAAACTTATTGATGCAGGTTATAGGGTTGCAATCATTGATCCGGATCATATAGGTAGATACCTAGATACAATGAAGGTATTGTTAATAGGGCACCATGACTTCTTTGCCTATTGTCCGCCTAGTAGTGAGTGGTGGATGATAGTTGGCAAGGAACCTGTTAACAGGGTATCATTCAGGAATTTTATGGAGAGCCCTGTTATTAGAAAGGCTAAGGAGAAGGGAGTGAAGATCATTGTTGGAGGGCCTGCAGCATGGCAGTGGTTATGGGAGCTTGGGTCCTGGAGGAAATGGGGTGTTGATACAGTTGTTGATGGTGAAGCTGAACGTGTTATAGTTGATCTTGTTGAGAAGGCATTAAATAATGAACCATTGCCAGACTATATCTATGTAGGCCCTTATGATAGCCCAAGCATTGATGAAATACCTGTTATAAAGGGGGCTAGTGTAAACGGGCTTGTAGAGATCATGAGGGGTTGTCCCAGAGGTTGTAAGTTCTGTTCAGTAACTCTTAGGCCGCTAAGGTTTATCCCACTAGATAAGATCCTTGAAGAAATAAAGGTGAATCTAAGTCATGGAGTAAAGGGGGTTATACTTCATAGTGAGGATGTACTGCTTTATGGAGGAGATGGTGTAAAGCCTAAGCCGGAGCCTCTGTTGAAGCTCCACAATGAGGTTAGAAAACTTGTTCCAGGAGAACTAGCGTGGAGCCATGTAAGTCTTGCTGCAGTAAAGTATGCTGAGGAGAAACACAGACTTGTATCAAGGATCATGGATATAGTGTTGATGGAGCAGTCGTTTATAGGTGTAGAAGTTGGTATTGAAACAGGTAGTCCAAGGCTTGCAAAGATCATCATGCCTGCGAAGTCTGCTCCATATCCTCCAGAACAATGGCCGGATATTGTTGAAGATGCCTTCAGGATAATGCATGAAAACAGTATAGTACCAGCTGCAACAATAATCCTTGGGCTCCCGGAGGAGAGGCCTGAAGACGTTGTTGCAACTATAGAGTTGCTTGACAGGCTTAAGCCTTATAGAAGCATTATTGTGCCAATGTTCTTTGTACCAATGGGTGCTTTGAAGAACAGGGACTGGTTTAGGAGAACAGGGTTGAGGAGTGAGCATGTAGAACTAATGATGAAGACCCTAGATCATGCACTATATTGGGCACAGGATATAATGAATAAGTTCTATCTAAAAGAGCCATACCTAATGCCTGTAAGGATAGGGCTTAAACTATTCTTGAGCTACGTTAAATGGAAGATAAGGAAGTACAAACCAATAATAGAAACAATGATTAGGCATTAGCAAGTTTTTCAATAAAATATTTTGGGTCAAGACCATAGTGTTCTAGAGGATAGTTTTGTTCAATAACATGGCCTAAGCCGATTATATGGATAACCTTGTAGCCTAGGGAATACAGGAGGGAGGCTAGGAACCTTCTATGACACCTCCATGGAATCCGCTCCCTACATAAAATACATGAAAAATGTTTACTATTAACCTCCTTAACAATCTTCAGGAGCCTTCTAGCGCCGTTGATGAATTCTTTTGAAACCATGTACTCTATATATCCTCCTCTAAATCCTCCAAGCTCCTTGCCAAGCCATATGTAGCCTATGTTTTTGGAGGCAAGAATGTTTTCTAGGTATCCTCTACTGTAATACTGGAACCTACTCTTAGGCCATCTACGGACATCTATTACTAGTCCTATAGAATACTTTTCTAAAATATCTAGGAATTCCTCCAGCTCTCTAGCATCATAACCTATAGTATAGATAATTTCTGCCAACCCATCTCACTACATCATATCCTCTTAGTTATAGGGAATAGTTTTTATGTTATGAAAAAACCCTTGATAGCTTGGGTGAATTATTGCTTGAAGGAAATTCCTATTGAGTCAAGGCTTCTCCAGAAAATACTGGGGTATGAGATCACGTGTCCAATATGTAGGCATAATATGGTTGTTGAAGAGTTCTTGTATGAGCTCCCTCTTGTTGGGAAGGTGTTAATAGCTTCTGGTACATGTAAGAACTGTGGCTATAGATATGTTGATGTAAGGCTTGCAGAGCCTCGGGAACCACGTAGAATAATATATAGGGTAGAGAAACCAGGTGATGAAAATACTGTATTGATTAGGGCTTCAACAGCAGGTATATTGATACCGGATGTTGGAGTAGAGATAATCCCAGGGCCTGCAGCACGAGGCTATATAACCACGATAGAGGGACTGATACTCGATATAATAGAAAAGACAGAGTTTCTGTGTTCAAGCCCAGACGCCGATAAAGAGAAGTGTAAGGAAAAGCTAGAAGAGCTAGAGGCAGCAAGAGATGCAAGGAAGCAGTATACAGTGATAATAGTTGATCCAGAAGGAGTATCCGCGATATTATCAGAAAAAGCAAAGATAGAGAAGCTAAGACAAGACCGGGAAAACAATACTGTAAAATAAAAACATAGTCGTTAAAATGATCAGTAGCAGGGAAGGATCTATCATCAATTAGGGGTATTCAACGATGCGGGCTTCATCATCTAATCTTGATATTATTAATGAAACCTTAAATAAGTATCATTTTAACCTAGAAAAACAATAAACAAGTGATAGTAGAAGACATTATGTAAGCACTGTTAGTGATAAATCGTAGCTAAGTAGGTTTGTTTAGACTATTTGCTTATTTGGTACTTAGAGTATTTTGGTAACTATGAGTACTTGCACAAGCAGCCACAATGTTATAAGAGTGGTGGTGTATATTTTAAGTGGTGACAATACTGTGGGTCTAGAGGATTTGTTAAAAATTACGTCTAAGAAGATAGACAAGAACCTTGAGATCGCTTCTAGATACGACAAGCTTGTTGCAAAGAGTGTTGCCTTCAAGTACTTCCCTGTATCGGTTGCCCGAGCTAAGGGTGCTAGGGTATGGGATCTTGATGGCAATGAGTATATTGATTTCCTGTCGAGTGCTGCAACCTATAATATAGGGCATAGTAATGATGGCGTTATAGCTGCTATTAGGGAACAGCTTGACAAATTCCTGCACTACTGTCTATACTTCTACCATGAACCAGCTGTGCGTCTTGCCGAGAAACTTATTGAGATAGCTCCTATGAAGTTTTCTAAGAAAGTTGCCTTCGGGCTTAGTGGATCAGATGCTAACGATACAGCATTAAAGGCTTCACTATTCTATACTGGTAGGAAACACATAGCTACCTTTACATACTCCTACCATGGTACAACATATCTAGTATACTCTGTATCAGGCTCGTTCCCAGCAAAAATGAGGAGTAGGCTAAACGCCTACCCCTACACGCATTTCTTCGAGTACCCAGACACCTATAGAACCCCCTACGAGATGACTGAGGAAGAGTGTGGAGAATACTATCTAGGCTTGATAGAGGATTACTTCAGGAAAATTGTTCCAGGAGACTCCTTTGCAGCATTCATGGTTGAACCCATTCAAGGCGATGGAGGAGTACTTGTTCCCCCAAAGAACTTTATGACCGGGCTCAAGAAGCTTACCAGTGAATACGGCATAGTCTTCATTGATGACGAGGTACAAACAGGTATGGCGAGAACAGGAAAGATGTTTGCTATCCAGTACTTTGATGTAGAACCAGATATAATGGTGTTAGGCAAGGCAGTTGGAGGAGGTATGC
>JAGGXK010000070.1 GCA_021163115.1 Desulfurococcales archaeon
GAAGCCCGTGCAAATTTCTATAGTTTCCAAAATACCCAAAATACCATGCACGAGCAACCACAGGCTAAAGTATATTTTACTATAATGCAGAATTTATCATATGGGAAAATCGTTAATATACATTATAACTCATTGGGATCTTGATGGGCTTGCATCAGCTGCTTTGTTAGCTAGGAGTAGAAAAAATCGTTTCTACATAAGGTTATCTACTATAACTGCTATACAGAAGAATCTAGAACAAATTATTTCTAAGGAGCGTTCTGATCGAGGAAGATCTAGAACTTTATATATTCTAGATCTTAATCCTCCCCTAGGTTCTATTGAATGCTTATTAAATAAACTATCTTCCCTTATTGACCATGGCTTAGAGATAATATGGATCGACCATCATTTATGGCGGAGAGAAGTTATTGATAAGATAGGGAAACTTGGAATAAACCTGGTTATTGATACAACAAAAGTGACTGCTGAGAAAATCCTATCCCTCTATAATATTAGTGATAAATATTCTATTGAACTTGCTAAGTTAGCAAGGGATGATGATCTCTTTCTTAATAAGTACAAATATACAATTATATGGCGTAGAATACTTAGATGGTTTGATTGGAAGACTAGGTATAGAGCACTAAATTCTTTTGTTAAAGGAAGAATAATGCCTAGGTGGGCTTTAAAGCTCTATAAAGAGATTAAACCATTATATGAAGAGCATCTTAAGGAGACTATTAAATCATATAAACTAGTTTCTGTTAAAAACATAAAGATCGCTATAGTAAAAGCTGATCCACGGATACATTCAGGAGAAATACAGTATCTATTAGAGAAAAATGGAGTGAATGCAGACTATTATATTGTAGTTTATCCTAAAGCACTTAGTCTTAGAAGTCGTAAGAGCAACGTAGCATTAATTGCTGAAGAATTTGGTGGAGGAGGACACTACATGGCTGCAGGGATCCCATGTACTAGTGAAACACAGGATATAATCATCAATAAAATAATTAAGTACTTTGAAAAGCAGGAAAAAATTGTTAATACCTTATAAGATCTTTAGATTTAAGCCATTCAATAATCTTGTTAGATAAATATCTAAGACACTCGTATCCGGACACGTTATCATACTTTATGTCAATATCGTGTGGGCTAGTAATTTGCTCAGCTAAATATCTGTTAATGATCTCTGTTATATCGAGCTCTCCCTTATACATTGATGGTAATACTACTGTAAAGAACTGGTTAATAATAGGCTTCTTTACTATAACACCATAGATTTCTATACCTAGCTCTTTAGCTATAGTTCTTGATGAAATTGTTGAGTGACCTATATAGCGAGGATATTTGTTATCTTCTTTAACAACAATACCTTTATTTCTAATCCATTCAAATGATCGCTTCATAGCCTTTACAAGAGACCTTGATATATATGGTATTATTGATGAAGGATTCTTACCTCTTATCCTGGATTCCATTCCATACCATGTTATTAGGTTGCCAAAGTAGTTCTTTACATAATCTTCAAGGATCTGCTGGTATTTACCTGGATTAGCTACTAGTACTAGGGAAAGACCTAGTGCTGATGATTCAATCCATAACTCTTTATACCCAATAGTATTAGGTGTATCGAGGTCTGTATGATAAAATTTACTAGGCCATTCATTAACCATTACTGCATCAATATTGTTTACAAGGAATACGTCATGGTCGCTTCCATATCCATAGGGTATTTCATCATATCTAATAAACCCCATAGATGGTTGACCCTGAAAGCTCTTGCCCATGTTTAGGAAATATTTTAGCCCAAGACTCATTATAGGGGTTGCAACACCCATGTGGTAAAGCATGCTTCTTATTAAGTGGAGTGTAGAACCTGTTATAGATTGTAGTGAGCCAACCATATCATAGTTTATTGCTGCAATAGTCCTCTCGGGATCTATAATGTTTCTTGTAAACAATGCAGTAGTACCAGTATATTCTGGTACCCAGTAGAAGTAGATCTTATTTTCTAGAGAGCGTTTATCAAAGATCTTTGATAAAACTATGGCTGTACCAGCTAAAGCTGATGACCCGCTTGCATTATCGTGTGCACCAGGCATTGGATGACATATATGGGATACAGCTATTACACTATATTCTCCATCACCTATACTAGCCTCAAGAATGGGGAGCCCTGTATTATGGTATTTTACTTCAGCTTTCCATCGAACCCTATATTTTGCTCCAATTGACAGCTTTTCGATGATTCTGGAAGCTATCCGGTATGGTAAGGTAAATACAGGTGGTCCACTACTTTTTACTTCATTAGGAGCTAGAAAGAGCCCTGTATAAGGTACTGCATTGCTATATCTCTCTCTACTATACCATAGTATAGCTGATACATTTCTTTTTAATCCATAAATATATGCTAGATAAGCCCTATCACTTGTTAATACAGCTTTACCGCCTAATTCTTCTTGGGGATTCTTTAATAAAGACGAATAAGCTATTTCTGCTTCTCCCTCTCCTCCAGGGCTGTGGGCAGCTAGTAGTGTGGGATGTTTATCTAGTGTAAGATGAAATATAGTGTTCCCGTTTTCCATTATCTCAAGTTCTGCATAAACGGGATCCCATCCTATAGGAGCTCTGTCTAGACCAAGGGATTCACCATTATCTATTCTATAAATCCTTGTACTAACCCCGTGTTTCTCTAAAAACTCCTTAATAACATTGACAGAACCCCATAAACCACTACCGCCCTGTATCCTGTGATACGAGGTTATCCTGTTTAATAATCCATAGACTTCGTACATGGGATAACTATTTTTAATCAATTCAGCTATCTCACTTATAGCTGGCAAACTAGACACCATGCAAGCCTGAAATACTAGATAGAGGTATAGATGTTGGATATAATAAATATAGCAATAATAGTGTTACTGGCTCTTGCCCCAGGTTTGGAGGTTAGAGCATCAATACCTTATGGTGTACTTCTCGGGTTTAACCCTCTTGGCGTATTTCTTTTATCATATATTATGAGCTGTCTCCCATCAATACCTATAATATACCTACTTGGCTGGATTGAAGAAAATCTTGTTCCTCGTTATGATATTCTTCAGAAACTTTATAACTGGGCTGTTAAGAGGGTTAGGAAGAAGCTTGAAGAGATCAGGCGGAGCAAATACATATTCCTTGCACTAGCAGCTTACGTTGCTATCCCCCTTCCATTAACAGGTGTATGGACAGGGAGCCTTATAGCATATCTACTAGGACTTGATAGAAAAAAGTCTATACTAGCTATTATAATGGGTAACATTGTTGCTTCAACAATAGTATTGCTTACATCATTAGGTCTTCTCCACATAGCAGGATTTCTGTAAAGAGATCTCTTAGTTCATGTATCCCAGAATCTAAAAGGGTTTCTCATCACCATCTTATAGACGGTGCCTAGGATATGGCTGAAGCAGAGTATATGCATCGAATACCATCTCTGATAAAAACTAGTTTAGTAGAAGATAATATGCCGGAAGCAATTGCAAGCCTTATATCAATTGCAACAGCATATTATGAAATAACGGATGGAGACTACCATGCCCTTGAATTAATAAATAAGCTTGTAGATAAGTGGCTAGAATACCTTGCTCCTCTACAATATATACCTGGGCTTGTTAATGAATTGGACAATATTATAGAGAAGCCTTTCTGGGAGATAATAAATATTGTTGGAGAAGACTTTATTGAAAGAATATTTGTTGAGCCCATAGTCTTTAAGAAGGAGATCTATAGCATAAAGGATGCAATCATTAAAGATGCATTAGCAGAAATTCTAGCATCCCATGCCGCAATACTATTAGAAGAACTTGCTGGTAAGAATGTAGACTTTGAAAAATACCCAGTTATTAGTAGTATATTCTATACAACAAGTGATCCCGCTAGTAAGATAACTGAGCTAGCAACGATGATCGCGCTAGCAATAGTTCTATCAACGAATAAGGGTTAATCACAAACAATGAATATTTAGTGTTTAATCTTTTACTAAATATTTATTAATCAAAGAATACAGTTTGGTAACTATTCTTATAAATACTCATAAACTATCCTAGATTCTAGTATATACCAATCTGGTGACTTAATCTTATGAGAATATCGTGGAAGAAATTAGATCTACTGATACTTACTGGGATTATAGCGATTTTTATAGTGTACCTTACTACATTACCGCCAACAAGCATAGGCGGTTTTCCAGCTGCAGAACTCAATAGAGTAGCAACCCCTATTAGATTAAACATATTATATGCTGTAAGAGATCCGCTTATTAATAGGACGACATATATACTTTCTACACCAGCACCAGTAATCTCCTCATTTACTAGTTTATCAGATAGAGTGTATGTAGGCATACTTGTATCAGGGCCTGATATACTTGGTTTAATATACCTAGCTATAGGAGCTACCATATACCTAGTTATTAGAAAGAAGTATTTTAAAAAAGAACAGAAACTCCTAGTCCTAGTGTTCATTATTATCATTATATCGTTTATACAAATAGCTATCTACAATGTATACTTTTCAATACAACAATCAATAGCTATACAGAATTCTCATTCAATGGATCTTAAAAACCCATTAACTAATATAACATTAGGCGGAAATAAATATAGTGTTATAGTGTTTAAGGAAATTATAAAGCCTAATACAGTATTTATTATACGTAGTAATACAACATTTATTCCAGCAATTATATCGCTGAAACAAGGTAATAAGTCAGAGTTCTCAATACTGTCAGTACCGAGAACAAGTTATGGAGGCTTTGTAAGTGAAGAAATAGGTGAATCTTATATAATACTACTTATTGACTCACGAAATCTTGGTTCAAAAGCTACTATTCAAACAATACATTTTATTAGAATAGCTAAACCGAGCTACTTATACCTACTTGTACCAGGAATTACGCAATGCATAGTATTAGCAACAGCTATAGCTGTAAATTATTTCATAAGAAGACCTAGATCATATCTTCAGGAACCCCTTCAGGAGAAACAGCTCTTATCGGAGGCCATAGACCAGTCTTCTTAAGGATCTTAATTACATGCTTATAAAGTATGACATACTCCCAATCAACATCTATTAGCGCAGGATGTATGTTTCTAAGCTGGCTTATGAACCATTTTATATCCTCCTCTTTGCTCCACCCAATCATTGCAGCAGCATAGACTTCTTCGCCAGGTCTTAATCCATAGTCTACGAGATTCTCTATAGCTTTTAATTGTAGATACCATGCATCAGGATTAGCTCCTGTTAGTCTATGAAACTCCTCTGGTGTTACCCCCTTAAACGATACTCTTACTACAAGTCTCTTCATCTTAGCTAGTTCTTCAGCATAATCCCTATAGGCACCAAGGAGTATACCATTGGTTTCTAAGACAAAGATCTTCCTCTGACTTGTCACCTCTTCAATGAGTTCAATTAAGTGTTTCCGGGTAATAGTTGGCTCTCCTCCTGTTAATCTAACAAGCCTATAACCTCTCCTATCAGCTATTGAAAGCAACTTGTCTGCAGCCCTATAGGGTGTATACCATTTCCCCTTCCTAGGATCGTCTTTAAAGTACCAAGCCCAACAAAACCTACATGACAGGTTACAACCTATAACATCTGCTGCAGCAATGCCTCCATACCATCTCCCTCCCCTAAACCTATAGTATAGCCTCTCCTCTATACCATCTAGATTTCTTGCAACAAGATTGTATACTCTACGGGATCTCTCCAGAGGATCATACCCTATTAGAGAAGACATTGTTAAACCTCTATAACTCTAAGGATGTCGTCACGACCAAGCCTTGTAACGGTAAAGTATTTAGTAGATATCCTCTTTAAACTACGGTTATCGCCAAGAACCATAACTGTTATGAGTCTTGCATTAGCTTTCTTTAAGTTAACTTTAACAAGCTGTTCAGCAATCCTGTCTACACCATCAGTTATCAATACTAGATCACTTGTATTTCTTACAAGACCCCTTGCTACGTCTGTGCATGCAGTAATTATTGCCCTAGAGATATCTGTTCCACCACTACCCTTAACACGAGCAATATACTCTATGAGCCTTAATACCTGTCTCGCCTTAGGTCTTCTATTTATTCTTGACAAGCTATATGGTATACTATCAAAGAACCTGAAATAATACTCCCTATGTTCCTTTAAAGCTCTCATATAGAGACTTAGGGCAACTGCTTTAGCCCACACCATTTTAAGACCATCCATTGAACCACTGTTATGGACTACAAATCCCTCTGCTATATAGAAGTGGTAATTTTCTAAAGTAATATCATAGACTTTATCCTCACCCTCTATACTAATTTTTTCTACAGATTTCAAGGAAAATTTTCCTGGAGACTCAACATAAACAAGTTTGTCGCCTTTCCTTAATTGATCAATTCTTAGCTCAACTATGTTGCTGCCTCTTACAACAGGTATTCTATGATTAGGGGTTGCATAGAATGCTTTATTCCCTGCAACCACTTTGTAAAGGATCTTTACTCCATTATAGTGCATTGCTATAACGTTTGAATAAATAGATCTGCCTAGAGAATTAGATCTGCTGTTGTTTAAGGAGTAAGCAACAACTATTTCTCCAACCCTAATATCCTTTAGTTGTTTATAAGAACCATCTGGTAGTAAAATCTCTGTATCTCCAGGTAAGCATTTATCAAGAAGCACATATAATGGGCCATGGCTCTGGGTCAAC
>JAGGXK010000016.1 GCA_021163115.1 Desulfurococcales archaeon
CCCATTAGGTATACATTGAGTATTATAGCTGGTAGTGTTAGTTCTGCTGCAGCTGCATAGGCTGCTACGCTATATGTTAGTGCACCCATGAATATTGCTAGGAGTATTATTGCAGAAACGGTTAGTATGGCGCCCATGTAGGGGACTACAAGTAGTATTCTAAGACTCTTCTTCCGTTCATCATCTAGTTCATCAACGCTTTCAGCAAACCATGCAAGGTTTTCAAGGATCTCAATAGTTCCTCCTCCAACCTCTATAGCGTCTGTAAGCATGTATAGCATTACCTTAGCTCTCCATACAACAATCTTATTCAGTATCTCTCTAACAATCCTTGACAATGGAACGCCAAGGCTTAGCTGCATCCCTATTTTCCGCAGGAATGGGGTAAAGAGGCCGTAATCTCTTCTAGAAAGATCAATAATTGATCTCTCAGGGGACAAGCCTGTTTTCCTTACCTCAACAAGATCTCTGAGAAACTTTGTGATCCCCCTTATGACGGTATACTCTCTTGAAACCTTTATCTCGTAGGCAGCAGCTGGTATTGTAGCTAGTATTAGAACCATTGTTATAATCATTGAAGAATGGAGGTAGTCATCAATTGGGGAGCCAAAAATGAATTGCGATAAAGTGTTTGGTGCGGTCATTACAAGTTTTACACCAGCTACAAACGCGTTATCTATTAGCGGAGATGTTGGGGGAAGTATCTTAGGAAGTACTACAGTAAAGAATATGAGGAACACTGATACAGGTATGGTAACTCCTGCAAAGAATATATAAGGCCTCATATCAATCCATGGCTCCTTGTACTGCATTAGATCCGTCATATAGATTATCATTAGCGAGAGAAATGGTAGCAGGATATAGAGTATTATACCCATAAATGATCCTCTAAGACTTGGCAAGCTTGCAACAGGGATAGCCATGTTTACAAAATACATTGTTGAGAGGCTTAGTGTAGTTAATAGGATTAGGGCTAGATATGCTTCTAGTAAGCCAGATAATCTATCAGCGATAATCTTTATCTTAACAAGTAGTTCTGAGAAGAAAAGCCTAGCCTTCTTAGTAAGATAATCCCCTACATCACCACCTGCTCTAACAGTTGCTATATAGCCTGAGAATAAGTCTCTTACAGAAGCACTTGATGTATGTCGTGCAAGCATTGAGAATGCTGTTAAGGGATCTTTGCCAAGGCATTTAACCATTAATGAGAATCTCTGGCTAAGCTCACTTGTCTTCATAAATATGGCCTTACTCCTACCAAGTCTCTCAAAAGCTACATAGGGTGATACACCACTAGTAACCATTATGCTTAGGTAGGCAGTCGCATATGGTATCTCACCCTCAATACCTCCTGCACGCTCTCCCCCAACAATACTTGGTAAGTATACCAAGATAACCATTAGGATGAAGGGAACAGGAATAAGCAGGGGTATGATATAAATTGGGCCTAACAGAATTGCATCAAGAAACATTAAACCTGATGCAATAATAGCTGCTAGAACAGTCATAAAGCCTACAAAACTAGCATAAGCTTCATAGTATATATGGAAACCGCTTTTCCTAAGCATGTCAGGTAGGTTTGGATACACCTTTACAATATATTGTCCAAACCACCAGAATCTCCTATACACAAAATCCCAGAAACCCATTGCCATACCCTGTCTATATATAGCATTATTGTACTTATAGATATTGTAGACTTACTAGTTTATAATACTGTCTTACATATATAGGTCCAGTTCATTAGGATAAGATTTGTAAACAACCAAGTATAGATAGTTATGTATAGCAAAAGATATAGAGTGATCTATTTGAAGTTCGGTATAAGTATGTTTAAGAAAAGGATAAGGTTTAAGCTAAAACTAAGAAAACCCACTAAGAAGGCTAAGGAGAAGCCAGAAATACCCATAGTCCCTGTAAAAGAGCCTATACAGATCGCTCCAAGGGATCCTAGCTGGCAGATTATTGAAAGCTACTACGTATATAAGCCGTTTGTAAAGGTTGTTATAGCTGATACGCCTGAGGGGCCAATGTATTTTGTTGAAGAATATGGTCTTACAAAAGAGGATAGGGTTGTATTAAATAAACTCATGGATATACTAATGGATGAGATAAAGCCTCCTGAAGAAGCTCTTGAGGAAACAGAGGATCTTAGGAGCTATGTGTTTAAGGAGGCTAAAAGAATTGCTGATAAATACAAGTATAAACTCGGCTTGGTTGGTACTAGAAAGCTTAAGCTACTCTACTATATTGAGAGAAACCTCCTTGGATACGGCCCCATAGATCCACTTATGCGTGATCCAAACATAGAGGATATATCCTGTAATGGTACAGAGATCCCTATATACATATGGCACCGTAAATACGAGAGCATACCAACCAATATAACATTCCTTGACCAAGACTATCTAAACGAGTTTGTTATGAAGCTAGCCCATATGGCTGGTAAGCATATAAGCATAGCATTTCCCATAGTAGATGCAATGCTGCCTGGAAAACATAGGTTGGCAGCAACATTTGGTAAAGAGGTATCAGTTAAAGGACCAACATTTACTATTAGAAAGTTCAGAGAAAGACCATTTAGCCCTGTAGAACTAATCATAGAAGGAACCATGAATAGCTTAATTGCAGCATACCTATGGATCCTCATTGAACACGGCAAGACAGTAATGATAGCTGGAGGAACCGGAGTCGGTAAAACAACTTTGCTGAACGCTATTAGCTTGTTTATCAGGCCCGGGAGAAAAATCGTTACTGTAGAGGATACACCTGAACTCAACCTACCCCATCCTAACTGGGTCCAGCTAACCAGCCGTGAAAGCTATATTGTTGGTGGCGGCGGAACAGAGATAAAGCTATTTGACCTCGTAAAGCTTAGTCTAAGATATAGGCCTGACTACATTATTGTTGGAGAGGTACGTGGTGAAGAAGCATTTGTATTGTTCCAGAGCATGGCAACAGGCCATGGTGGATTAAGCTCTATCCATGCTGAAACCCTTGACTATGCAATTAAGAGGCTTACAAGCCCTCCAATGAATATTCCTCCAGCATATATGAAGCTTATGAATGTGTTCATTCACATTAATCGTGTAATAACTAAGGTTGAGAGAGGAATTGTCAGGGTTAATAGAAGGATCAATACTATACAGGAGGTTGAGGATTATGATAACTTTATAACAATATCTGAATGGGACTCAAGAACCGATCAGCACAAGGTCTATCTTGAGAGAAGCATCCATCTAAGAGATATCGCTATTAAGAGGGGGGTTGAACTAGAGGATATAATTGAGGAGATCTATAGAAGAGCAACAATTCTTAACTGGATGGCCTACAAGGGAATAACTAATGTATGGGATGTAAGTAGGATAATATTCAACTACTACTATGTACCAGAAACAATCTATAAGAGAGCTGTTGATGAGCTCCACCTCCTTGGTACTGAAGCCAAGGAGGAGGTAGAGGTAGTGGCAACAAGACCTATTGAAGAGGAAATAGGGGAGACAAGCAGAATTTCTGAGACAAGGGAGCTATTTGAATCCACAAAATCTCTTAAAAGGAGGATATAAATTTTGGTTAACTACAAGGACATGTATACATGGAATTCACAGTATTTATCTCCACGGGCTATGCATTTAAGCTCCTTTACACCTACTTTTTCCCTACCCCATAACATTCTATAGAAGCCTCTTATAACAGCTCTAGTAAAATATCCCTTGGGTTCTCTAGATAACTTGTAATGGCTACATTCAAAATTATTGTAGATCCTGAACATTACTTCTCCGTCACTAGCATTGTTCAATACTACTTCAATAGCACCAAATCCTAAAGCTTGGAGAGCATCTAGGAAGGCAGCTGAAAGTGTATTATAGTCCTGGACATCAAGGGGGCCTTGGATATTTCTGGAGAATAACCTGTATATACCCTGTCCAAATTTTTCACCAATCCTTGCAAGGAGAGCAAGAAATGTTATACCATATTCATCTATAAGCCTCAGAATCTCTGCAAACGCTGGGAATGGGAACAACAACACTCTCTGATCAATAAACAGTATTGGATTAAAGTTCATGAACAAGAATCCCTTATTACTTTTTTGAAGAGACACGTCAATAACCTCTTTGATCCCCCTCTTTAGATCCCTTACAATGTCTTCAGACCTAGTTCCATGATCAGCCTCAATAATTAGTGCAAGATCAGATTCTTTTACATCAACAGTACTTGGCTTAGGGACAATAACTTTTACTATATTAACCCCTTTTTCTGCTAAAAGCCTACTTATATTACTCAATACACCTGGTCTATTACGCACCTTTAACTCAAGTAGGCATATGTTTTTAGAGCTGCTATAGAATGCTGTATCTATATATATTGGATTAACTTTATTAGATCTATGCATTCTCTTAAATACCATCCGAAGACACCATTATAATAATATCTTTGACTTCCAAGTATTATAAAACCGTGTTTAATAACCAGTAGCTATTATTGATAGTAAATTAAATATACATGTGGTTCTATAACAATTTATTTCACTACATTACTTGACCCGCTTAATCTTTAAATCATATGCTTTACGCGTATCAAGAAGCCTAAACAATGTATCAATTTCTTTCTTTAAAATACCTACTAGTTCGTTTACCTTTGCAACACCAAATAATTTCCTCCGCTTAATATTAACTACAATGTTTAACTTACTGCCATCAAATTGTACCTTCAAGTCTACTAGTTTATATCCCTTGTACTCTAAGACATCCTCGAGTGTTTCCTTAATCTTCTTTTTCAGTTCATCTAAGGAGATCTCTCTAACTACATGCTTGGAAGTGGTTTCCATAGACTGTAGTCTTTTACGATATGCAGCTATATTTATTCTAGCTAATGCCTCTAATTCCTCACGTTCTTCAGCAGTTAATTGCCGGGTTTTTTCAGTGAAGATGCTTTCTTCATATTTTTCTTCAGCTTTTTCAGTTTCAATAGAGAATACTCTAAAGACAATTGCTTCTTTAATAAGCTTTGAAACAATTTGAGATAGTGCTCTTAACCCAACAATACGCTTGCCTGTAGAATAATCACTTATGGCGGCAGAAGCGAGTTTACAGTCTTCAATGTATATGATGTATCTATGGGAATCAGCTTTGGCAGTTAGTAGAGCTTTCTTCTTTTTAAGGCTTTCTAGGAACTTTAGAAATTCTTCGATCCCAAATTTCCTTCTCCCAACAAAACGGCTTCTTCTAAGAAGATCTGCTTCAAAAGTTATATCAGCTAGCCTATCCATTTTATCAATATCCAACGGCATGCCAGCAATTATGTCATATACATCCCTTTCTCCAGACAATTAAAATCACTCTTCTCTCCAATGCTACTTACTCATTTATATCCGCATAATAATTAATAAAAATACACTAATATTTTTGTGGATCAAAACGATTATGACTAGGTATATAGTACTAGGATATGTTGTCTCTAATATTGATAGTATAATGCTATATAAGTAATAGTATGATTATATAGCATTCAATGTTATTTTATTCCCTACCAAACCATTGGCTAATGACTCTATTCTTCTCCAAGTATACATATTTTAATGCAGTTGCTGTAACCTCATGAGGGATAGAGAATTTTCTACTAATATACTGCCCCAGTTCATCTATTGAAGGATTTTTAAGAACCGGGGACTTAGATAGTGCATGTTTAACTGTAAGCCTTATCTGCCAATTACCTACAGGGAACATATACTTTGGATCAACTTCTCTAAGTATTAATACCTTGGCTTGTCTACCAATATTGTATAGGTATTCAAGAACACTTATCCTGGCTGCAATATAGCCTCCATCTATAATGTTCATTCTACCCTTATGATCTTCTTTAACTATGAGTGTAGCTGGTTCTGCATGAGGGTTCCACAAACTATTGGGTAGCCATACCTCTATCCACATGC
>JAGGXK010000093.1 GCA_021163115.1 Desulfurococcales archaeon
ATTCTATTCTAACTTATTTCTTGTATAATATCATAATTAATATATCTGGTAGATACAATAGGATCAAAGATCAGTGTATCAATTATTCACTGACTTATCGATATAGGATTTTACAGTCTTCAATGCCTTGCTATATTCTTTAGTGGCTTTTCTAGCAGCATTTACCCATGAATACTCTCTAGCCCTCCTTATACACGACTCTCTAACCCTCCAAGGAGCCTTAGGGTTTCTTATGAGGAGTTCTGCAAGAGCTCTATCTCTTATGGATTCAACAAGTTTGTTCCAGGTACTACTCCATGGTTTATGGTATCCTGTCTCCATGAACAACAGCAGATCTACAATAGCATCTGCTAGCTCCCTTGGACTACCAGGTCTTACATGCAATCCTGTACCTAATACTCCATACTTTCTTATATCAAGTACTGTCTCAGCCAACCCCCCTGTTTTACTTGCCACAATAGGTGTTCCACAAGCCATTGCCTCTAAAGCCATTATTCCAAAGGGTTCATAAAGACTTGGAGCAACCATTATATCTGCAGCTATATGGGCTAACTGGTATATACTCTTAGCTATACCAGGTATGATCCTAACACTATCTCTATAAAGCCTAGCAGCATCAATCAGGGGCTTAAGCTTCTCCCATCCACCACCAACAGGTAGTGGAAATAACACAAATTTTGCAGAGGAAAGTCTATAGAATACTTCATCAAATGCTTTCAGGAGAACAAACCATCCCTTCTGACTAGTCAACCTACCAGACATTATTGCGAGAGGACCAGTATCCCTGAACGGGTAAGATCTCCCCCTTTTACCAATAGGATAAATATTTATCTCCCTAAGCTTCTCCTCAACACCTTTATCTGGTATAATAGGCTCGTTTTCAGGGAGGTTCCCTAGAGCATCTAGTTCAAGGTAACTTCTAAACAATGATCTATCTCTAGATAAGTCTCTTGTAAGTTGACTAGATAACCTAGGATGTTGTTTAACAACATTATTTATGACAAGACTATACTCCCATTTCGTACCATTAGGTATGGCCCCAGATTTATCCTCTAGGTCCCATCCAATAAAACCTAGTACATCAAAGAGATAGTGTTTACTAACAGTTAAAACTCTATCACTCACCAAACCTATGAAGCGTTCGAGAAGGCCTCTTGATTCCAAGAATATATCCCTTAAATGATCCTCCTTCGCACCTCTATGGTAGTAGCGTAGCCTAGCCACGGGATCCAGCTCATAAAGACCTAGATACTCTTCTCTCACAGTAATTCTTGATAATAGATGTATCTGGTAGACAAAGGCAGGGTATATCCCTCTACTACTATATAGTATTTTTAACCTAATCATAGCGGGGATTGTATGCCAATCGTTTCCATGAACTATATCTGGGTAAACACCTTTGCCTAACATATGGTTTGCATAGAAATATACTCCATAGGTATAGAAACGTATTTTATCCCAGAGAATACTTGCATCATACACCCTGGGATCATCAAGTAGTTCTCCAGAAACAATTATGTGTACAGGCTTTATAAAGGAGGCCTCCCATAGAACAAGCCTTGTTCCATAAATCTCCCCCTCAAGGATCTTGGTAGCCCCTATCTTATCCATAATATCCTTATTGTTTACTACACCATGACCTGGGACAATAACTTTTACATCATAGCCTAGATCCTGGAGAGCCTCCCCTAGATTGGGAGGCACCTCCCCTAGGCCGCCAACCTTAACTGTCTTACATGATTCAAAAGCCAGCATCCATATACTTGGCTTTCTCTCCATTCCACTAGATCACCTTATACCTAGGGGCGTCTACCTTGTTACCTCTATGGTAATTCTTTGTTTCCAGTCACTACCTGGTTCTAGAACAACATGGTATACAGGCATTAAGCCTATTCCTTGGAAAGCCTGCTTTATCCCCTTCTCTGTCCTAGAGGGCATAGTTATTGGACCAATCCAGTAGGTGGTTTTACTAGCTGTCTTAAAGACTATTTCTGGGAATACAGGAGATTTTATGGTAGCGTTATCTGTTTCACCAATCCATTTCTCCATATAGGGCTTATCCATGCCTAATACGTTATAGCCTGTGAATCCCACGTCTTTTCTCCTAATTGCTTGTCTGGGGGAGAGAGTGTATTCTAACCCGATTAAGGCTTCAATGCTTCTACGAGACTGGTTTTCAAACCTATACTCCACCTCTACAACAGGCTTCCCGGTTACAACTCTTATTTTCTTCTCAACAAATATTTCTGCAGGTTCAAGACCCCATACATAATGGTGTCCAATCTTTCTAAGTACAACTGTATCTCCATCAACTAGTACGCTATACCTACCCAGTGCTAGATCGCTTTGATCAATGAATGGAGTGTTGTTTAGCCAGTCATCAATGGTGGTGGCTGGAGACCATAGGTGTTCTCTAAGACTTACCCTTCTATACCAGTCTGGGTTAAACCCTATTCCTTCAAGATAGGGTTCTGGGTAGCGAGTCATAGTGTTAAGTATATTGTGTTCAAAACCGGGTTCTTTGTAGTCAAGCTCAAATAGTGTACCTCCATCACTTGGCTTCAAATAAGCGTTTAGCAATGGTGTCTCTATTATGATCTCTTGCTCTCCATCATAATCAAAGTCTGTTCTTATAATCTTTAGTTCATCCTCGCTATAATAGTCTGATTCCTCTTCGGCAATTCTTTCTGCCCTGATAAAGTTTTCATATAGTGCTTGGCGTAGATGTGTGAGATATATGCCTCCAAATAATCCATGCCAGTAAGCATCATTACATTGGCCTAAATGGTAGGCTCTCCACGCTTCGCTGTTGGTTATCCCATGCGCTTTGAGTTTTCTCCTAACCCAAAGCATTTTTTTATGGAGATTATTGCTCTCCCTATACTTTACTAGAAAGTTTCTAAAGAAGCCCCCGCTCCACTCAAGCATTTTGTCGTAGCTACCACTTGGGAGATAAATTAACCCCTTTACACCGTGTTGTTCAAGATATATTGATGGATGAGTAGTGTTTACTTCATGCCTATAGGTTCTTAAGGTATTAAAGAACTCTATAAGCCAGTTTCTAGCCCACCCAGGATCACCCCATTCGCCAAACTTCTCTGCATCACTACCCCATAGAAGGTATCTTGAGCCAGAGCCATCTCCTCGGCCTAGAAGATACTCCACAACCTCCCTAGGCGTCCGCCATGGAAGAATATACCTTAACTGGGCCTCAATAAATAGTAGCTTCAAGGGATAGCCAGAATCCTCTGTAACCCATGCATACAATGCATCGTCCCTTGATCTCCCAGCTCTATATAAAGTACTATCATCAAGTATGACATACTCAATCCTATTCCTAGCCAATGCAACAGGTAGGCTGGGCTCCCAGACACGTTCAGGAAGCCAGAAACCCCGCGGTCTATATCCTGTGTGTTTCTCAAAAACCTTTACATACTCCCTGATCTGATAGAAGCGATCCTCCGGCGGTAGAATAGGGAGAATTGCTTCACCAATACTTCCAGCAAGAAACTCTATAGAACCGCGATCTGCGAGCTTAATGAGTTCATCCAAATACTCTGGATAACGATCAATGAGTTCAAGAAGGAGAGGCCCACTTATATGAACTGTAATATTTATATCTGGAAACATCTTAAATACATCAAGCAATAACTTGTATGAGTTATTATAGATTCTCTCAAAAACATGATCAAGCTGCCCAATAGGTTGGTGAAAATGTATTACAAACATAAAGTTAATCCTAGCCACTATTCAACCCCACCTCAGTCAAACATTTAATCCATAAGTGTACTGGAACTAAATAATATAATTATTTCATAAATATGCCAGTAGTATTCACCTGGTAACGAGTAATAATGATAAAAAATTTCTGTAGAAAAACATTACTATTCTATAATAG
>JAGGXK010000041.1 GCA_021163115.1 Desulfurococcales archaeon
AGAACTGGGAGAATGAGAAAGCATCGTGTCAAAATATAAGCAGATATCGCTAATGAGCTTGTAGATAAGGAGCTTGAGGATATAATTAATCATATACTGTTGTATACTAGGGCATTGTTTAAATGCATGGAAGCTCTAAATATTGATCCCTAGGTATTATATTATCTAATAAAACGCATTATAACTATGTTCTACCAGTTATGTGGATGGAGGAAACCTTGTTTTATTACTATTATTATACTATAGTATAAAATATTAGCTTGGTTCTAGGTAGTAGTTTATTTGATGTTTCTTGGTGAAGGCTATGGAGCTTGATCCGTTTATTTGGCTTGAGGATCTGGATGATCCTAGGACTAGGGAGTTTATTGAGGAACATAATAGGAGGTTTAGAGAGTTTACCGGTGATCTCCCTAATAGGTTTGTTGATAGGATTAGGAGGTATTATAGTGTACCATACATATATATGGCTAAGGCTACTAGTGCTGGAGTATACATGGTTGTGCGTGAACTAGGTGTTTATAGTATTAAGTTGTTGAGCTGGGATGGTGTTTTAACAAATATCTTGTCTTCAAGAGATCTTGGTGAACACACTGTTATTACAGCAATATATCCCTCTATGGATGGTAGGAGGCTTGGGTTCTTCTATACTATTGCTGGAAGTGATGAGGGGTTCCTAAAGATCATTGACCCGGATACCATGGAGGAGCTTGATGTGTTAAAGGGTAGTGTAGGTAATATTGTATGGGTTAACAGGGATAGATACTATTATACAAGGTTTTATCGGAGAGGAGAAACACCTGATGGCGTGAAAGCCCCTGCTGAAAGAGTTTTCCTTAGAGAGATACCGGGTTCTGAGGAAATGGTTTTTGGCAGGGGTATTGGGACAAACTATATGATAGAGGTTATGGAGCCATGGGATACTAGTAGATTATTTATTGTAGTGTTTTATGGATGGCATAAATCCATAGTTTATGGCGGGTTAAGGAGTGATCCTGGTAGCTGGGTGAAAATACTTGATGGCGACAAGTATCTTGTTAAACCTATTGGCTACTATAACGGTATACCATATCTTGTATACTATGATGGATGGGGTATGGGTAGGATAATTAGGGTAGTTGATGGTGTTGTAGAGGAGGTTGTTGGAGAGAATAATTATCCACTTGACTATGCCCTTATGATTAAGGATGAGATATATTCAAGCTACCTAGTTAATGCATCAAGCAGGCTTAAAGTATATAGTTTCAGTGGAGATCTTCTATGGGAGTACAGGTTTAAGGAACCATCCTATATAAGGGATATAGGCTTTTATGAGGATAGAGCCCTCTTTATCCTAGAATGTTTTAGCAAACCGCCATCAATACATGTTGTAGAGGACCATGGTGTTAGGGAACTATATGGTTTTGGAGAAAAACTGGATCTTGTTATAAAGGAGGAGTGGACAACATCAAGTGATGGTACACGAATCCATATGTTCATTATAGAGAATAGGGGTAGGAAGAGGGATGTAGCAATAGTTTATGGTTATGGTGGATTCGGTATCTCTATAACACCATTCTATCCAAGCCCCCTGATCTCCTTCATACTTGATGGGGGAGTACTTGTTGTAGCAAATCTGCGTGGTGGCAGTGAGTATGGTGAGGAATGGCATAGGATGGGTATGAGGGAGAATAAACAGAATGTATTTGAAGACTACAAGGCTGTTTTGAAACATGTGAGAGACAAGGGGTTGAAGACTATTGGATGGGGATCAAGTAATGGTGGGTTACTTGTAGCAGCCACTATGGTTCAGGAGCCCCAGTTATTCAATATAGCACTCATAGGCTACCCAGTTATAGACATGCTCCGCTTCCACAAGCTCTACATAGGGAGGCTATGGACTACAGAGTATGGGGATCCAGATAATCCAAGGGATAGAGAATATCTTATAAAATACTCCCCATACCATAATATCAGGGAAGACCAGGTTTACCCCCCAACACTAGTCTATACAGGCCTTCACGACGACCGGGTACACCCAGGTCATGCACTAAAATTTGTAGCAAAACTGGAGAGAATAGGAGCACCAGTATACCTAAGGGTTGAGACAGTCAGTGGACATATGGGTTCAACGCCAGAGATCAAGATCAGGGAGTATAGTGATATATATGCATTCATATACAGGGTTCTTGGAGAAGATAAGCCCTAGTTATACCACATCACACCTATATCACATAGTGTTTTTCTAGATGCCTTGCTGTTCCTATATAGCTTGTTAGAAGTATAGTTAATAAATGGTGGAGGATCTATAGGTATCTGGTGAAACATGGTGAATGCTCCAAGGATCCTCATGATCATAGGTGATGGTGCTGAAGAATTAGAGGTGTTTTACCCATACTATAGGTTTAAGGAAGAAGGCTTTACCGTCCATACAGCTGCTCCCTCAAAGAAGGAGGTTCACACAGTAATACATGAAAGAGTTCCTGACTGGGATACGTATATAGAGAAGCCGGGTAGGATATTCCCATGGGTTGATAAGGTATTAGATGAAGTAGATCCTAGTGAATATGATGTTGTCTATATACCTGGTGGTAGGCTACCAGAATATATTAGGCTTTATCCAAAAGTGGGGGAGATACTTAGGCATTTTATGGAGAACAATAAGATAATAGTAGCTGTATGTCATGGGGGCCAAGTACTAGCTGCCTATGGATTACTTAAAGGCAAGAAGGTTACAGGATATATTGGTATAAAGCATGAAGTAGAAAACTCTGGTGCAAAATTCATAGACACTGATGTAGTTGTTGATGGAAACATAGTAACTGGGAAAACGTGGCGTGAACTACCGAGTATTATGAAGGAGGTTATTAGAGTTATTAAAGAAAGAACCGGGAAATAACGCTTAGTTATCTAAAAGATCTTAGCCATATATTGCTTAGATGTACCTAGTGCTAACTATCTACTTGTCTAAATAAAAGCTTGGGTTATGGAACGAGTTATAGCTATAAACTAGTTTAAGGTCTAGTAGAGAACTAGCTACATAGCTGGTGAGATAATAGTTGATAGTACATCCAGAGTGTATACCATGTATACTTAGTGTTAGGATGAGAGAGATCGTGGCAAGTTATAGTGGAGAGGAAGCTATAGAGAAGCTGATCATGCTTCTCCAGAAATCTATTGAAGTATATAGAGAGGATACCGAGATCACTCATACAGCGTGGAGGCTGTTCAACTATACCTTAGAGATTGCACCAGGGGTTAAAGACTATTATACAAGGCTTAGGAGTGAGGTTATAGAGGAGGGGCTTAAACGTCTACAGATATACAAGAGTTTTATAGAGAGGTTTAATGGATACAAGAAGTTCTGGATTGCAGTTAAGATAGCTATTGCAGGTAATGCTCTTGATGCTGGTGTTGCTGGCTATGAACCACCTAAGTCAATTGACCCTGAGACTATATTGTCTACACCATTTAGTATAGATCATACAAGGGAAGTATATAACCTAGTTAGAGACGGGGGTTTAACTATCCTGTATTTATTTGATAATGCTGGTGAAGCAGTACTTGATACAATACTTGCAGGAATACTAAGAGATATGGATAACCATGTAATTGGTGTAGCTAAGGATGAACCCGGGTTCCAGAATGATCTAACATATATGGATGCAGTAAGATATAGACTTGACAAATACTTTGATGAAATAATCTCTACTGGAACCAATACTCCATCGATATACCAGAATATGGTATCCAGAGAATATCTTAGGAGACAGGAGGAGGCAGATCTAGTTATTGCTAAGGGTATGGCTCACTACGAGTACATTACAGACATAGATCTAGGTAAGCCCGTTCTCTTCCTCCTAACACCCAAATGTAATGTTATAGCAAGACATACTGGTAGTAAAAAACTAACCTATGTAGCACTATTAAGGCAGTAAACATGTCAAATTGCTCCAATAGATAACTCTATAGTACTTAAAAATAATATTAGACTGTAGAGTATTATTTTGAAGAGTGATATTATGAGAGAGAATATTATTCTATGGATTAATGCTGCAGAAGAGGATCTATTTGATGCTGATCTAGCTCTTAAGAATAGGAGATGGTTTAGAGCAGCATTTTATGCTCAACAAGCGGTAGAGAAGGTTTTAAAAGCACTCTATTTTGTTGTTGCAAGACAGCCGCCACCATATACTCGTAGAGTGACTGTATTGTATAAGGGTCTTAGAGATAAAGGATTTATGTTGTCGAAAGAACTTGAGGAGCAACTATCTATTCTAAATAAATACTATACTATAACAAGATATCCGGATGCCGCCAATGGTCTTCCTAGTGAAGCTGTTGATGGGAAGGAGGCTAAAAGAGCAGTTAATATTGCTAAAAGAGTTATAGAGGCGGTTAAGAATGAAATCTATAAACATACCTGATAACGTTATTAGAGCGGTTAGGAAGTTTATAGAGGGTTTAGAGAAAAGGGGATATAGTGTAAAGTGTGTGTATCTGTTCGGTAGTTATGCTAAGGGCACATGGATTAGTGATAGTGATATAGACTTAATAGTAGTATCAGATGGTTTTAAGGATATACCATTTAGTAAAAGACTTGATATTGTGAATGATATTGTATGGAAAGAAAATATAGAACCATATATAGAGGCATTACCATATACTTTAGAAGAGCTTGAAAACAAGACTAAGAACAGCATTGTATTAGCAGATGCATCAAAATACTGGATACCTCTTCATAAAATTATCTTAAACAGAAAACAATGATATCTTGTATTATTAATTAAA
>JAGGXK010000102.1 GCA_021163115.1 Desulfurococcales archaeon
ATTGTATATAATATAATACTATGGTATATAGGGTTTATACTATATTGTTGGTAAAGGAACTATGTCAATCCAGTAATACTTATATACGATATATACTTCTCTTTACTTGATTTAGAGACTCTTCTATATAGTATTACCGCGTAAGAATATAACACCACTAGTTAGCTCAGGTGACTTTTGTGACATTGCCAAGATCTTTTACAGTGTCTACTCCGTCTCGGAAAAGAGACATTATAGAGGAGTATGCTAGCTGGAACTCTTTAGAAGTACTTGAAAATGCCAATAGATACCCTGGTCCATCAGGCTTCTTCACCTATGTAACTGAAAAGGCTTTAAAACAACAACTTGATATAATCCCATCTCCTGTTGTTAGAGCCCATGAGAATGGACTTATCTATGTTCATAAACTCCCATACAGCCTCTTCATCCCCTATTGTACAGGTCATTCTATATCACGGTTACTCAAGAAAGGGCTTAGAACACCAACTATTATGGCAAGACCTGCACGCCATCTAGACAGCTTCTCCGATCATGTAGCAAACTACCTTATAACACTCCAACACTACTTTAGTGGAGCTCAAGCATTCTCTTCTGTGGAATGGTATGCAGGACCCTTTATAAGAAGAGAGGGTAGAAGCTTCAAGTATATTAAACAACAGGTTCAGAGACTAGTTTATAACCTGAACTTCCCAAGTAGAGTAGGTATGCAGTGTTTATCAGAGGATACTAAGATATTGACTCCTGAGGGCTGGAAATCATATAATGAAATAAAGATTGGTGATGTTATATATACATTTAATCTAAAAACAAAGAAGATAGAACTAAAAACTGTTAGACATATCTTCGTATCACACTACAAAGGTAAAATGTATAACCTTAGAAATAGGACACAAGATCAACTGATCTCCCCTAAACACAGAGTTGTATGGCTCTCCTTCAATAGTGATAAAGTAAAATACAACCCCATAGAGGATCTGTTAAACTATAAATCACCTATACCTATCCCTACTCCGGTATATGCGGGGAATAATAATGAAGATCTCCAAATATCTGATGAAGAATTAAAGCTTGTTGCATGGGTTCTATCAGAGGGATGCATTGAGAAGAATAAGAAAGGGGATAAATTGTATTACAGGGTAAGTATAATTCAATCAGATAAGGTACATCCAGAATACTTTAATGAAATAATTGAAATACTTGATAAACTTAAGTTAAGGTATAGTATCTTCGATGATCCTGGTTTAGGTGATGCCAAAAGAATTAGATTAGATAGTGCGTCATCAAAGAAGGTTATAAAGCTTCTAGGTGGGCCAGAAAAGAAGCCACCTAGCTGGTTATTTAAGCTAAGTCGTAGGCAAGCCCAGTTATTCATTCAAACATATATTAAAGGAAATGGTTACCAGGAGCAACATAGACTAAGGATAGTTACTACTGATAAGGAGTTGGCTGAAGCATTAGCAGCTGTATGTGTTCTTGCTGGCTACAATGTTAATATTAAGGCTAGAAATCCTGCATCCAAGCTCTCTAAGAAGACCCAGTATATATTATCACTTACTAAGACTAGGAAAGAGTATATTCAAGAAATAAGAGAAGTCGATTATGATGGAGTTATCTGGTCTGTTAATACTGAAAATGAAACCGTAATTGCAATGAGAAACGGCTGTATATTCATAACAGGTAATACACCATTTACAAACTTTACAGTGGCTCTTGATGCACCTAAGAAGATGCTTGAAGGAGACTATGCAGTATATGATGGAAAGGAGGTTGCATCTCTAGGAGTATATAGAGAGGAGGCTAAACTATTCTTTCTCGCACTAACAGAGGTTTTAAGGGAAGGAGATGGTATAGGTCAGCCATTCACATTCCCAATACCAACACTAATGGCTACAGCACCAATGATCTGGAACGATCCAGAGATCTTTGAAGCAGTATTTAAAACAGCTGCAGTAAGAGGAAGCTTCTACTGGTTAAACACAAGAATAGTTGATCCTGATGCAAGCTATGCAATGTGTTTACATAAAGACGAGCGCATAGTCTTCAGAGAAAATAATATGTTGAAAATCACTACTATGAAAGAACTCCTAGATCACTATGCAGATGGAATAGAATCCATAGAACCAGATGGAGCAATATGGCATAAGGCAAAACCAGGAGTACAAGTCTTAGCTTTTGATCCGGAAACAAAGAAAGTTGAATGGAAATCAATAAAGAGATTCTTGGTAAAGAAGGCTAGAAGAGCTATAAGGATAATACTAAATGATGGAAGAAGATTTGTAGTAACACCTGATCACCCTATTCTCGTAATGAAGAGAGATACTAAGAAATATTATCTGAGAAAAGCTGAAGAACTGTTAAATGTAAAGGAAATCAGTTCCTTGAGAATCCCGGTTATATCCAAGGTTATAGATGGAATGAAACTTGTTATTGAAGGAGAAACAAAGATCAGTATCGATGAAGAGTTTGCATATTTCCTTGGACTTTATTATGGAGATGGGACAATGATTAGGAACAAATACTCTGCTGAAAAATACAAGTATAGAAAAGAAAAAACTAGGAACGGATATTATATTTCAGGGCTTCAATTCTCTATAAACAAAAACGAAAAAGACCTTAGGGATTTCATAGTATCATATACCACTAAAATGGGCTGGTCTACAAGAGAATGGAATGATCCAAGATATCCTTCTGTTCATTACATAGCTGTTTACTCAGCTTCGTTGGCAAGAACACTATATGATAATGGTGTCAGCCCGTTTTCAGATGAGAAACGCATACCATGGTTTATATGGGCTAGTGGGCCAAGTATTAGACGCAGTTTTATCAAAGGATTCTTGGACTCCAATGGATACTTTAGAAACACGGAAAACTACGGGTCCTATGAACTTCATATTAAAAACAAGGAATTAGCTGAAGACATATTGTTACTTGCAACAATCACTGGTATACCTGCATATTTCAGAGAAAACAGAGACGGATCAGTGGTAGTATATTTTCCTGCATCAAAGGATGGAGAATTCCTGCCATATAGTGATACAGAAAAACTACATCGACTCGACGGAGATATTGCATGGGTTTCTCTATCAAAGGTTGAGGAGGTAGACCTAGGAGAGGACTCAGTTTTTATAGATGTTGAGGTAGATGGCTATCACTACTTCATGCATAGTGCTGGCGTGGTAACACATAACTGTTGTAGAATAAACATTGATAAAAACGAGCTCTTATATGCATATAACAATGGAGGATCACATGTAAAAGGCCTTGGATACGGCTTTAGTCTTAAAAAAGATATTGAAGCCCAGCGAGAGGAGAGTCTAAGAAAGATTGAGCGCCAGAGATTTGGTGGATTATGGGCTATGCCCGATATTACGGGCTCTGTTAATGTTACAACAGTTAACTTACCAAGAATAGCTCTTGAGGCAAGAGGAGATGACGGTAAGTTCTGGGAGGTATATAGTGATGTACTAGAAATCGTTAAACTCAGTGAAGACTGGTTTAGAGAGAGATATATTAAGCTAATAAAGAGGTTCCCAAGCGTCTATAGTATGATAATTAATTATTTAAGAGAATTCCCAAGTAGCCACTTTAATACCATAGGAATACTAGGTCTGCCTGAGGCAGCAGCCATCTATTTTCAGGATCCATTGCTGTGGAAGGAGGGGAGTAGGAGAGACTGGCTAAGAGCAACAGAACTAATGAAGAAGATGGTGGAGTATGCAGTGTCGTATGCAAGGAAGTGGATGAGGGAGACAGGGGTTCCATGGAATGTAGAGGAGGTTCCTGGAGAGAGTGCTGCAGCAAAACTTGCGTTAAAGGATCTAAAGAGGTATCCAGAGTTAACAGAGTACTTAAGCGATCCAGAAAATCCGATCTACTCTACAAGCATAGCACCATATTATGGTGCCCTAGAGCTTCCAGACAGGATAGAAATAGAGGCTAGGGTTCAGAAAGTCTTTACTGGAGGAGTTATGATGCATATATTTCTTGGAGAGGAACCTGATCCAGAGGCTTTAGCGAAACTCGTTAAGAGACTTATACAAACAGACTTAGTATACTGGAGTTTTACACCAGCAATAACAGTGTGTAAACATTGTATGAAGACCTTTACAGGACTATATACTAGGTGCCCTAGATGTGGAAGCGAGGATGTAGAAATATGGAGCAGGATCATAGGATATTATAGGCCATTAAAGAACTGGAACCCATATAGAAAGAAGGAGTTCTGGACAAGAAAACACTATGGAAAAACATAGGAACATACCCCTTCCTTTCCTTCTTTGATGTCTTCCAGTAAGGTATTAGAGTGGTTTTAAAACATAATTAAGTAATATGAGAGGCCTAAACAATGGCGTCTACGGCAGTTGTCGATGGACAACTATTTAATGATATAGAGCTTATTGGATCTGGATGGAAGACTCTGAGTATGGTTGATGTACTAAACTCTATATCATTTACACTATGGTTATGTGGCTGTAACCTAAAATGCCCATTTTGCCACAACTGGAAACTTGCTACATGGAGCAAGGATAGATGCGTGAGATTAAATATTAATCTATTATTTGAAGAACTATCTCGTTCTACGTATCTAGTAGATTATCTTCACGTAACTGGTGGCGAACCACTTATTCAATGGAGAAACCTAGCTAGCTTCTTCAAGAAAGTGAAGGAAAATATAAGTACAAAAATAAGCTTAAACACTAACCTAACCCTTTACAAGCCGCTAGCCCATATGTTATCAGAGAACCTTCTAGACCATATAGCAACAGATATAAAATCGCCACCCCAGCTCCTCTATGGTCATGATCCGAACATTAGCTTGAAACTTTGGTTGTTCTTCTTAGACAGCTTATCCCTTATAGCAGAATATGATATAGATCTAGAACTTAGAATCCCTGTTATAAAGAATATAAACTTAGATATCTTTAAGAAGAACATTAGTGATGTACTTAAGAGGCTTGAGAAACACAATAGCTTCTATATAGTTATTCAGCCTCTGCTAGGCCCACCCGTAACGGATCCAAGAGATTATATGTGGTGTAATAAGTACTGTAATCCAGAGAGAACAGAGCTGGAAATAATCAAGCAAGTACTAGTAGATGAATATGGTATTGTAAAGGTGTTTATTAAACATAGTAATATAGTTTAGAGCTATATTTCAGTTTATCTAGGTAAATATTTCTATAAGTAAATATATTGAATATACCACAACGATCCCTAGTAAAATCGATCGTATGAATAGTATCTTTTCAAGACTACTGATCTTACTAGCTATTTTTGTTGCACCAAAAGCAGCTAGAGCTATAGGGATAATAATTATTATACAGTATAAGATGACATACAGGGCCCTTAATACAAGATCCTTAACCTCGATAGAAAGTATTGAAAGGAATATAAAGTAAGGGGCTGCTGAGCACATCATAAATGTTAATGATATAACTATGCCAGCACCAAAGGCTATTAGAGGATTCTTATACTTCTCTACATTCATAACAAACTTTGGTACCGGGTTCCGGGAGCCTTCTTTACATGAAAAACTAATGGCTTCTTTGCCTTTTCTTAGCCCGTATAGGTCTTTAGCTATTATGAATATGGCTATAGCTATTACTACTGGTAGCAAGTACTTGCTTAGAAGGGCAAGATTAACTGCTATACCAGTTAAGAGGTAGCCAGTGTATACACCGCCAATAAATAGTGTTGATATAAGATATCTTCTTTTGGATGTTAATCCCATAGAGATAGCTGATAAAGATATAAATGCGGCTGTTGATATGGCACACGGGTTTACTGAATCTACTAGAGCCAATCCTATCAATTTTCCAAGAATATAACTAGGTTCTGCATTATTTATATTAGTTGATGTTGTTTCGCTAGGGATTTCGTGGCCAAGTACTACTGACTTGATATTATTTATTGTACTAGCATTATTGATTAATTCAGTAACATGTTTCCCTCCAGCCCCGATCTTGAACACAGTTATACTTCCATTAAACTTCTTTGACAATAGTTCGTGCCAGAAACCAGTATCTCCAACAACCCCCTCTACGATTGCTACTATATCTCCATCATAGTTGATAACTACAGATATGGGTATGTAGCCTCCAAGCTTTGCTAGTTTATAGATGCTGAAAGCTTCATTGAAGTATTTCTTATTATCAATCGATCTAAATTCAAATGGTATAGAGTTATACTCAAAGAATTTTTCTAAGCTACTACAAGCTGGGCAGGTTTCACGTCCATATACAATAATTATACCTTTTACACTGCCTGCTACTATACTAGAACTAATTATTATGAATAGAATTAGTATGAACATCGTAGTAGATATCGTTATTGGCTGAAACACGTGTTTTGCCTTCATTTCCACTAATTCATCTCCTGCCAGTATCAATTGTATCAATATTGACTATAAAGGCTTAATAATATTGTTCAAATTAGGATGTCCTATTAGGATGTCCTAATCTAGACGTTATATGCCTAGTCTATTAAATACGGATCATGTTATAATGAGGCTTTTTGAAGCATTACGGACTTCGGAGAGTGTAGAATCCTTGGAGTGCAAGCCTGTGGTTAGACTACTTAGTTATTTAAGGAATACACCATTGTTTATAGCTGCAGCTGCAAAACTAACTCTCTCAAGCAAGCCTATAAATGATATAATGGATTCCATGGATGATGATACTGTTAGGATGTGGATAAAGGAGCTGGTTAAGAGAGGCCATGGGACACCCTTAGAGCATGGCATATACAGTTTTGAGATAACATGTAGTAGGGTAGCATCTCACCAGATTATCAGGCATAGGATAGCAAGTTATACACAGGTAAGCCAGCGTAGAGGAGATAAGATCATGAGAAGCCTTGTTAGAGAAGCCTCTAAGTATATAGGCTTAGAACTTCCTAAGAAGCCTAGGAACAGAGACGACTATGTATTATACTCTAAGATAATTAATGAGGTTATAGAATCTGCTAGGGAATGGGATAAAGTATTGAATATTGTATGTAAAGCCTTTATTATACCGCCAAGGATCTATAGGGAAAAAGACCTTGAATATATCAAGAGGCTTCTCAGAGGACTAAGGGATTACTATAAAGCACTAGCTAATGGTTACCACCCAGAGGATGCAAGATTTTTATTACCACAAGCTGTTAAAACAAGGCTTTATGTAACAATGAATGCACGAGAACTTATTGAGAACTTTCTACCACTTAGAATGTGTAACCATGCACAGTGGGAGATCAGGTATATTGCCTGGAGTCTGTGGAGCCAGCTCCGCCAAGTACATCCAATACTGTTCGACTATGCGGGTCCAAGGTGTATACTATATGAAAATAGAGTTAGAAGAGAGCCATGTACACTAAAAGACTTTCTTGAAGGAAAATGCGAATTTGTTATAGAGAGATGCCCTGAACTCATATCAAGCAAGAATATACCTGGCTGCATTAAAGCAGCATCCATTGATCTATGGG
>JAGGXK010000088.1 GCA_021163115.1 Desulfurococcales archaeon
ATTGAAGGCGCTCTCTTTCTAGCTAATTTAAATACCTCCCTCACAATCCTTGCTCCTTCTCCAATAAATTTCTGAACAAGCTCACTTCCAACAATGCTGATAAAAGTTGCTCCAGATTCTCTAGCAACAGCCTTTGCTAGAAGGGTTTTACCACAACCCGGTGGTCCGTATAGCAATATGCCTTTGGGAGGTTCAATTCCTATTTCCTTGAACAATTCAGGGTGTTTTAATGGTAATTCAATAACTTCTTTAAGTTCTCTTATCTGTTCCTTTAAGCCTCCTATATCATTAAATGTAACATTGGGTCTTTCAATGACCTCCATAGATTTTACATAGGGATCTTCTCTCTCAGGCAAAATCTCAACTATTGCAGAGCCTCTTTGATTTAGTGCTACATGGACGCCTGGTCTTAACTTGTTTTTATCTATTGTAGCTAGTACTTGGACAACGAGATTGGGTCCTGTAGAACTACGTACAACAACTCTACCGTCATCAAGTACTTCTAAGACAATAGCCTCTATAAGTGGTGGTGAAAGTAGTTTTTCGATCTCGTTCTTATAATACCTGATCTGCGTAGATAGTTTTTCTTTCTCCAGCTCTAGATACTTAATTCTTGCCTCAAGAAATCTTATATAGTCTTCCAGAGACATTTTCGCTTCCATTGAATCACTGCTTGTTTCGCTACTCATATTTCTCTACACCTACTCTAGTATGTAGGATAGAATTAAGGCTAAAAATAGTTCCTACTCATATCACTATATGGTGGAGCGTGGATAACCATGCCCTATTACTGCGAGTTATGTGGTCGAGAAATATTAAATGAAAGATTATCTAAGACTGTTGTTATAGAGGGTGCTGTTTTAAGAGTCTGTATGTATTGTTATAACAAGCTCATGAAACAGGGCAGGGTAAAAGTTGTTGAAAAAACAATGAAGCATGCTAAACCAAAACCAGTAAGCCATGAACATAGGAGTAAATGGACTAGAACAAGGATACCTAGGAAGATACTAGAGGAGGAATTTGAAGTTGTCTCTGATTATTCAAGACGTGTCAGAGAGGCTAGGCAGAGACTAGGTTGGTCTACAAGAGTTTTAGCAGAAAAAGTGAGGGAGAAAGAGAATGTGATAAAGCGTATAGAAGCTGGAAGACTTATACCTTCAATACCGCTAGCCAGGAAACTGGAGAAGGTTCTTCACATAAAATTGCTGGAACCCATAGTTGATGAAACCCCCCATGTCTTTCAAGGAACTGGGAGTGGAGATGACTACTTCACTATAGGTGATCTTATAAAAATAAAAACTAGTAAGAAATGAAGGATATATCGGAGTCTAAGACATGACAAAGAGCGTAGTAGTAGCCATACCAAAGAAGTATAGGAACAGACTAGATGAGGAGCTTTCATTAGTTAATGAAGTCTATGGTTCTATACACGATATAGTGTTTATTAGCAAACCTAACTATAAACACTATATTCCCGTTCCTAAAATAGATGAACTTAAAAAACGCAAAGATAGCTGGGATACTCTCGTAATACTTGATCTCCTAAAACCTAGGCAGATTATTGAGTTATATAGATTGTTTAGAAAAGAAATTGTTGATAGACTGGAACTTATTTTAAAGATATTTGCTCTCCATGCTGGTAGTAAAGAAGCCAAGCTTCAGATAGAGTTGGCTAGGATAAGACATGAATTACCATTGATTAGAGAAGCGATCAGATATATGAAGCTTGGAGAACTACATGGCTATCTTGGAGGAGGTAGATATGCTATTGATAAGTACTATAGGGTTGCTAAATCTAGAATGGCTAGGATAAGAAGGGAGCTTGATGAGCTAAGGAGGATAAGAGAGATTAGAAGGCATTCTAGGAAGAAATTAGGCTTTCCCCATATTTCTATTGTTGGATATACCTGTGCTGGTAAGACAACGCTATTTAATAGACTAGTAAATGAGTCTAAGCCTGAGGGACCTGAACCATTTACTACTCTTTCGCCTAAAGCTGGTTCAGTAAGTTATAATGGCTCAAAATACATATTCATCGATACGGTAGGGTTTATTAGAGATATTCCTCATGAGATTATAGAAGCATTCTATGCTACACTTGAAGAAATAATTTATTCTGATCTAGTGGTAAACGTTGTTGATGCATCAAAGAATATTAATGATGTATTAAATGAAATTCGTGAGTCTAAACGAATACTAACTAATATAGGTGTTCATGGAAAACCCGTTGTTATTGCATTAAACAAGATCGATCTTGTAAATGACAAAATCGTAATTCTTATGGATAAGATTGCAGAGAATTTCAATGATTATTATACAGAAATAATACCAATTTCTGCTAAGAAGTCTATAAACATTGATAAACTTCTAAGTAAAATAAGTAGCCTGCTTAATGATAATATAGAGAAATAATTAGCATAAGGTTTTATGCTATGGTGATCTACGTTCTTAGAATAGGCCACAGACCCGAAAGAGATAAAAGAATAACAACTCATGTAGCTCTTGTAGCAAGAGCCTTTGGAGCCCACGGCTTTATACTTGGAGACGTGGTTGACAAGAAAATCATGTATTCCATTAAGAAAATTATTGAACGTTGGGGAGGTAAGGATTTTTATATAGAAATCGGTGTTGACTCAAGAAAGTATGTTCTTGAATGGAAGAGAAAAAATGGAATAGTTGTTCATCTAACAATGTATGGTATCAATATCGATGATATTATTGATAATATAAGAAAGCAGAACAAGGATATACTTATTATCGTGGGGGCTGAGAAGGTTCCGCCATTTTATTATAAATATGCAGACTACAATGTTGCTATAGGTCATCAACCGCATTCAGAAGTAGCTGCCTTGGCAATATTTCTTGATAGGTTTTACGAGGGTAGAGAACTATATTTATCATTCTCGGATGCAAAAGTAGTTATTGAACCATCTAATAGAGGGAAGAGAGTGAGAAGAGTTGGCTAGCGAGCTCATAGATCAAGTGGCGGATCTTATTGAAGCTATGTATGGTAAAAAGGCTAGACAGTTATTTGAATACCTTGTAAGTAAAGGAAGCGTTGTCCCAGAGGAATATATTGGTAAAGAACTAGGCTTCAAATCTAATGAGGCACGTAGGCTTCTCCAATATTTAGCTGAAGAAGGTATTATTTCTTTCAGACGTGTTGCAAGCAGGGATAAAAGCCTTCAAGGATGGTATATTAACATAGATAATTTAGAAGGAATACTTATTGCTAGATTAAGGAAGGCATTAGAGAAACTAAAGACACGTCGAGAATATGAGGATCAAACAAACATTTACTTCTGTCCAATAGATGGTATAAAGTTCTCACTTGAAGAAGCTATTAGCAATGATTTTACATGTCCTAGATGTGGAAGTGTTCTTGAAGAATATGATGGATCTAGGGCTGTAAGGTTTTTAGATAAAAAGATCAAGGAGATAAGAGATGCTCTTATAAAGATAGGTGTCCTATAACATTGAAGCCTATATATAAGTTGGTTGATCTCTTCTGTGGAGCGGGAGGTTTTAGTGAAGGGTTTAATCTTTCTCGAAGATACAAACATTTGCTAGCAATAGACAGTTTTCCTCCAGTTGCTAAAACATATAAAGCTAATTTCCCCCACGCAGTTGTACTGGTAGAGGATATTAAGAAAATAAATGGAAGCGATATAGTTGATCTTATAGATAATGATGTTGATGTATTAATTGGAAGTCCTCCCTGCGAGCCCTTTACAGGTTCAAATCCTCGTAGGGAGAAATATCCTCTTGATAGACTTTACAAAGACCCTATAGGTCAGCTTACACTACATTTTATCCGTATAGTATCTGATATAAAGCCTAGAGTATTTGTAATGGAGAATGTACCAGCTATAATGGATAATGGTTTAAAACATGCTCTCCAAAGAGAGTTTCAGCGAGCTGGTTACAAAAAAGTGTATTTTAATGTATTAAGAGCTGAAGACTATGGTACCCCTAGTCATAGAGTAAGAGTGTTTATATCAAATATACCAATAGATCCTCCTAAAAGGAGGAAATTATATACCGTAAGAAAGGCTTTAGAAGGTTTACCTTGTCCAGGCTCTTTCCCACCAAATCATGAACCAATGCCTTTATCTCAGAAAAAGCTTAGACGTATTAGCCGCTTAAAGTGGGGGCAGGCATTAATTTACTACCAGGGAGCTAAAAAGAGATTTCCAAACCTAATTAGATTACATCCGGACAAGCTAGCTCCTACAGTTCTTGGAAGCTCTAGATTTATTCATCCTTTTGAGGATAGATTTCTAACTGTTAGGGAACAAGCCCGTTTAATGGGTTTTCCTGACACCTTTGTTTTCCTAGGAGGGCGGGATGAACAGTACAATCAGGTTGGGGAGGCTGTTCCTGTACCTCTTGCTAAAGCAATAGCTTTAACTATTGCAGAGAAACTAGATTACGGTGAAGTATAATGGCTGAGCTAGTTTTAGGAATATATAACGTTAGTAGTGTTCAACGAGTACTAGATTTTATTAAAACAGTCTATGCCTTTAATACTGGTGTACCAGCAATAATAAAGCCCATTGGGGCAGCAGCACAGATAGGTATACCTGAAGCATATAAAATATCATATAAATTAGGTAAGCCGTTAATAATACTTCCAGACATCCCGGATCTATTGGAGGCTCTTAATATAAGGGAAATATATATGATTACAAGGAAGGGAAGAGAAATCAGATCAAATGAGATCCTTGCTAGTACTAATGATAAAGCCATTATTGTTAATGGAAGCGATACCGACTTTACTAGGCAAGAACTACAATATGGATTAGCCATAAAACCATATAACATCCCCCTAGAATTACCTCCCCAGACGATAATCGCCCTAATCCTTTATAGTTACTCTAAATAATTCATCTATATTTAAATACTTTAAACAATTAGTAATTCTTAATATGTTTAAAAGCTAGAATTGTTAACAGTTTTAGTCCTACTTTAAAACAAGCTCTAAGTATGTTCTTAGGTAGAAGTAATAGTAGAAGTAATATGCCGCCGCCGGGATTTGAACCCGGGTCACGGGCTTTCTTTAATGTCTCTCCCCCTATTAGTGGGGGGAGAGCATTCGAAAGGCCCGCATACTTGACCGGGCTATACTACGGCGGCTCATCTAGTATAATGATAACTTTGATAGGAGATTCTTATTTCTTTCTCATTTAAATATATCATAAATTATGTGGAAGATTATGGTCTATGAGTATCAAATATCAGCTATATTAAATGCCGTTCTCTTGTAGTAATCATACTATAGTTTTATAACAAATGTAGTCTCTCTATCTAACTAGGTATTTGGTAGGGTAAGAAATAATGGCTTATTCGAGGTGTATATAATGAGAATCTGGGAGATTGCTCGTAAGCCCAAACTCGTTATCAGGGATTTGCCAATCCCACTAACAATTGTTAGAAGTAGGGCTAGAGTTTTAGAGGAAGAAGTCATTCCTGTATTAGAGCCGGATAGGGATAAAGTAGTTGGCTTCTTAACACCTATAGAGCTCATGCTTCCTACATCCCATCATACAACTATAAGGGTTAGAGATGCTCTCCGCGAGCACCCTATTTTAACTCAGGATAATGATCTCTTGGAAACCTTTAATGAGCTTAGAAGGTTCAAAGTAGTAGGAGCTCCCGTTGTAGATAATCTAGATCAAATGAGGTTAATAGGTGTTATCAGCTATAGCGATATACTAAGCTACTTACTAAAGACAGGATATAAACCATTAGCTGAAACTGTATCAGAGATAATGACTATAAAGGATCTCAATAAATACATTATAACATGGAATGATCGTGTAAATAAAGCTTGGAGCAGAATAGTATTCCGAGGACAGCCTGGATTAGTTGTTGTGCGTAGTTATGAAGAACCTATACCTATGGGGATTATAACTTATAGAGAATTTGTAAGGAAAGGTCGTTGGCTCTTCCATAGAGAGAGTGAACAACATATAATAACTCCAGCAAAGGTACAAAGAATAATGCTTAGAGGAGTTCTTGTAGCTACCCATAATATGCCTATTGAAATAGTTGCAAAGGTAATGGCTGAACATGATCTACCTCTTATACCAGTAATAGATGATAACGGTAGAGTCATAGGTGTTATAACATACGAGGATATGATTAGAGCTTATCTAGAAGGAGCTAAACCAGGAAGAGTACCTGTACCAATTACACCTAGATTACCTATTCCAGTTGTTAGAGAGGAAAGACCAGTCTTTATTAGTAGGGAAAAAGTTCTTGCTCAAGTATATGTATCAAAACCTATAGAGAAACCTGTCTACCTAGGTGTAACTGCAAACGATATAATGTTAACAGCAATGCCTGCTATAACTATTAATGATACAGTAGAACATGCTAGAAGAGAAATGCTGAGGAAGAAAACTGACTACTTATTAGTTATTAATGAGAAGGATGAGATAGTAGGTGTTGTAACCAAGTGGAACATGCTACATGCACTAGCCTTAAAAGGGCCTTTATGGAGGCGTAGATCTAAGGATAAATACTTCATTGACTATATATTACAACAAAATATACCAAGAGTAAAGACAGATACACCGATAGAGAATATTGCATTATACATGGTTAGCTCTGAATCTGAAGTAGTGTTTGTGACAAATGATGAGGGCGAGATAGTAGGGTTCGTAACAAAAGATCAGGTTATAGATGCTGCAAGAAAATTGTTAACAGATCTATATGTAGAAAACGTTATTACACCAGGAAAGACGGCTTCAGTAAACCCATTCCATAGTCTCTATCATGCTGTAAATAAGATGAAAACCTTGTACCTAGATGCATTAACTGTGTATAATGGGAAGGATGTAGTAGGAGTATTATCCTCTAATAGACTACCATTTATAGCACTCGAAGATGCAATAACTGGGGTAAAGAGCAGGAGATTGATATGGGTTAGAAAACTAGTTAAAGGTGCTGCAAGAAAGGGAAGATATGTAAAAATAACCCCATTACTAGTTATTGATGCAATGGTACCCTATAAAAAATATATAGAACCAAGTGTACTCTTATCAAAGGCGATCGATGTGATGAAGAATGCCAATCTTAATGGAATACCTGTTTTAAGCAGCGATAGAGAAATAATCAGTATAGTATCTAAAAATGACATACTAAGGGAGCTATCACGTAGAGCAAAGAAGATTGCAAAAGTAATGGTTAAAGTAAAAGAAAAATATTGAAGCACTAAGGGGCTCTATCTTTTACTCTAAAGAAAAATAAATAAAACCCACCTACATAAACAATAATGACCTTGCGAGAAGCGGCGGTCGTCTAGCCTGGACTAGGACGCCGGCCTGCCAAACCTAATTAAATAGGTGTAGAACGCCGGAGATCCCGGGTTCAAATCCCGGCCGCCGCACCAATTCATCTAATACCTCATTCTTGGTGGAAAAGATAAGATAAACTGCAAACCATATAG
>JAGGXK010000103.1 GCA_021163115.1 Desulfurococcales archaeon
GTCCATAATAATGCTCCAACCCCTGCTGTGTTCCAGAAATATATTTCTGCAACCACCCTGTTCTTTGAGAACAGATCAGTAATTAGCCTCTTAAACATCCCTGTCTTAACATTATAGCCTGCATGTATTGATATAACTGCTTTATCCTCTCCTATGTTTTCTGCTAGGAATTCCTTGTATCCTACTTTATAAAATACTGTATATACACTATCAGCTTCCTCAACAATAAATAATCCATTAGGTTCAAGTATTCTTGCTGTTGATGAAATGAGTTTAACCATATCCCATGGGCTAAAGTGTGGCGTAGAGTATCCATATAACAGGGCTATATCAGCCTTTACTCCCTCCCTATAAAGCTTTGTAGCATCACCATACAATGTTTTAATTCTCTTACCCAAGAGTTCTTCTCCATACCTTCTTGCATACTCTAGAGCAGATTTTCGGAGATCATTGACAATAAGATCTACATCAATACCTTGATCCATTAAAGCTCTGGCTAGAGCAAGACCACCTACACCACGTCCTCCACAAATATCTAGGACTACAACGTGTTTCCTTGAACCAGTAAGCTCCTTAACCCATGGATGATTAAACAGTTTTTCCTTAAAAAATACAACAGTTCTCCTATACCTATCTAAGCCCTTCTCTGTCTCTAAATCTTCTATCCAGGTATAGAGCATGTATAACGCTTCAAGATACCGGGTTGTATGGCTGGTCAAAGTAATCTATCTCCACAATGTTTATAGCATATTATATGGTCTTATTTTAGTTAAAATAATTGATAATGGAATTTATATAGTATGATAAAAAATCTATGGTAAGATAGAACCGGGTTCCCAGCTTGCACGAGCTACAGGAGGTATGTAATCCTCTACACTTGCTGGGTTAAATGGTATTTTCTCCTTTTTCTCTGCTGAAAGATATGCATGCATCATTAATTGAGTTACAAGTAGTCCATCATACCAGTTTTCACGCGGCATCTTATGTTTAAGGAATGAATCTACCATATGCCGATCTTCATCCTGGTAGCCATAGGTTACTGCCTCATTTGGTAGTGACGGCATTAGCCCTTGTTCTGCATTTTGTTTTTCAACAAATTCTTCTGAAGCAGGTATCTTTATGTTTCTACTAAAGAACACGAATAATTCAGGCTGTAGCGTGTTTATGAAGAGAGAGTACTCTGGCCCTAATACTTCAAAGGATAGTCTTAGACCAGCACCTATAAAGGACCAAGAGGTTCTTGTTTCAGATACCACAATATTGCCTTCATCGTCTTCATATATTATAACCGTCATTGCATAGTCTTCGGCTGGTGCTTTAGAGAAGTCTACTCCAAACCTGTTTTTAAGTTCATCAATATATTTTTTCTTAAGCCATTTAAGGACAGCTATTTCAGTATAGACAGCCTTAGGTTTTAAGGAGTCTTTACCCTTAGATGGATCGTATAGGAAGTATCTAGCAGCTTCAATACTATGGCACATCATATCAAGTAAGACTCCGCCACCAGATTTTGTAGGAATCCAGAACCATTTACTATGTGGACCTGAATGTTCCTCTGCAGCTCTAGCTAGATATGGTCGATCACTATATTTTGCTCCATAACGCCATATCATAGCCTTGCCCTTAACAACTGAGGGCATAAATACCTGGTTTTCTAGATAACCATGTAGGAGACCTGCCTTCTCAACAGCTTTAACCATTTCTCTAGCTTCTCTAACATTTCTTGCAAGAGGCTTCTCAATAGTCACACCTATAATGTTCCCCTTCCCCTGCCTAGCCTCTTCCGCCACTAGCTTAGCATATTCTAAATGAGTATCATTAGGTGTAGTGATCCATACAGCATTAACTGCTGGATCAGATAGTAGCTCAGTTACATCATTATATATCTTTGGAGAACCTAATCCTAGATCCTCTGCAAGCTTCTTAAAAGACTTAGCAGATGTTACTGTACGTGAATATACTCCAACAATATCCAGATTCCTTACCCCCACCATTGCTTGAAGATGGAATTTTGCTGAAAACCCAGCTCCTATAAAAGCTACTCCAAGCCGTTTATCCATAACTTAACCCCATACCTAGATTTATTACAGGACTAGAGATATAACTATTATAGTGTTTAGTGCTTTTGAATTAAATCTCTTACCATATAGTTGATTTTATTAGAGGGAATAAAAAGTTAGTAAACCATATGTGGAGCTATATATACTGAGAATAGTATAAACACTGCTACCACGATCAATATTATTAAAAGTACCTTAAAATACTCTACCACAAGCTTTTTACCGCTACCTATGTCTGCTGGGACAATAGTAAATACTACATAGGCTAGGGTGGCAAAGAGTATCATGTACCATCCGAGAGAGTAGAGGATAATGTATATTGGCTGGAAAACAAAAATTATGCCAAGAATTCCTATGAGTATCAGAGATTCTTCAAGAATTGTTCTAAGCCTCTTTATATCTACCATAGTTATCACCTATAGTATTCTCTTCTCAGATACTGGATCGAAAAACAGTATTTTATCTAGGGGTATTCTCAAGTAGACATTCTCTTTAGGAGCTATGTTTAAGCGGCGGTAGTCTTCAACATTCATTTTAACCTTAACTTCTCTCCCATCAATACCTACAAGTACTATATAATGCGTCCCAGTAAACTCTATTAGCTCAACAACACCTTTAACAATAGTATATCCGTTACCAGCTTCTCGGGGATTCTTCTCTAAATAGATGTATTCGGGTCTAACTCCAATCACCACTTTATTATTATTTGTCTTTTCAACTAGTTTACTAACTAATGTCTTACTTTGAAGGACCTCCTGGCTTCCAAGCTTTATAGCTGAGCTATGTTTATCTACTTCAGCTTCTAGGAAGTTCATGCCTGGTTCTCCAATAAACCATCCAACAAACCTGCTACTAGGCTTATCATATATTTCATATGGTGTGCCCACTTGTTCAATTACACCCATGTTCATTACAGCAATTCGATCAGCAAGGCTCATGGCCTCGATCTGGTCATGGGTTACATAGATTATTGTCTGCTTTATTCTCCTTTGAAGACTCTTAAGCTCGCTTCTAATAATTATCCTTGTCACAGGGTCAAGGATAGTTAATGGCTCATCAAGTAAATACAGCTTTGGCTTTCTAACAATAGCTCTTGCTAATGACACCTTCTGCTTATCGCCTATGGATAATTTATCAATATGTAGATGTAGCTTCTCTGTTAATCCTAATAACTCAGCTACCTCTCTAACTCTTTGCTTTACCTCTTCTTTGCTAACTCCCCGGGATCTTAGAGGTAGAGCTATATTATTATAAACTGTTGTTGGATACAGTGCATAGAACTGTGGCACCATTGCTACATCCCTAAATTTTGCAGGTAGACTAGTAACATCCTGGTTATCGAAATAGACTCTTCCCTTTGTTGGCTTCTCTAGCCCAGCTATAATCCTTAGAGTAGTTGTTTTTCCGCAACCACTTGGACCTAGGATTGCAAAGAACTCCTTATCCTTGATCTCCAAGTTCATATTCCTTACTGCTACTACCTTCCCGAACACCTTTGTTATATCTTTCAGCCTTACATCAACCATCATGTATCACCAAGGACTCTCCCGGTTCTCTTATCATATATTACTGCTTTTGTTAAATCAAGACATATCTTGTTTTTAGCCCCGATTATATCTCTATTTAAAATATCTCGTGATGAATAGATCTTTAATACTGTATCATTTATTCTAGCAAATACTAGTATCTCGCTTCCATGATTTTCATAACCAATAATCTCAGCTTCAATCTCTAACCCACTACATTCTTGACTAGACTCTATTGTTGATTGAGAGGGCTTAATGGTAATCACTATCTCTTGCTGTGTACCAGCTACACCCAATTCCTTTATTATATCTACATAGTTTGGTGCATAGTCTTTAACAAGGATCTTCCTCTTTACAGGGGAGGTTAACTCTATGGCAACACCATTCTCCTGACTAACTACACGTCCATATAACTCATTTAACATGTTTCCAGTTAAATATCGTGCAAGCCACAGGTTTATTGGCTTATCATAAATCTCTATTGGTGTTCCGTATTGTAGTATCCTACCATTATATAGTACAGCTATATAATCACTTAAAGCAAGAGCTTCAATAGGATCTGGTGTAGCAAATATAGAGGTCTTCCCCAAAGTTGTTTTAAGCTTCTTAAACTCTGTCCTAAGAGCCGACCTTATTTTTGCATCCAGGTTTATAAATGGTTCATCGAATAAATAGAGCTCAGCATCCTTTACAAGAGCCCTTGCTAAAGCTACCCTCTGCCTCTCACCCCCACTTAGTTTATCAGCTTTTCGTTCAAGAAGATGCTCTATCTTCAAGAACTTGGCTATCTCTCTAATCTTTTTATCCATAACTTCTTTTGGCAATTTAGCAGCTATTAATGGTGAAGCTATATTCTCATATACAGTCATATGAGTGTATAGTGCAAGGGTTTCAAACACCATTGCAACTCCACGCTGGTATGGAGGAAGATCATTTATTACCTTCCCGTCCATCAATATATCTCCACTATCTTGCCTCTCTAACCCGGCAATGATTTTCAGTAGTGTTGTCTTGCCGCTCCCAGGGGGCCCGAGCAGGGATAGTGTTTCTCCCCTTCTTAGGCCCAAGCTAATGTTGTCTAGTACTGTTTTGTCTCCATATCTCTTTTTGATATTTCTAAGTTCTAGGAAGTAGTCACTCACCTCAATTCACCTTCTTACAGTCCCGAATGTCAGCCCTCTTAGTAGGTGTTTCTGTACAAGGAATACGAATATGATTATTGGTAGGATGTATACAACCTCTATAGCTGCTATTCTTCCCCAGTTGAATCCTCTTTCGCCACGAATACTACTTAGCAATACTGATGTAGGCCTAGTATCTATGCTGCTGAGGAGTAGTGCGAACACGAACTCGTTCCATATAGTTATTGCTGAGAAGACCATGGAGGCTACTATACCGGGTAGGACCATTGGGATAACTATTTTAAATAATACATATGTTAGTGAATGCCCATCAAGTATTGCTGCCTGATCAATATCCTTGGGTATATCATCTATAAAGCTCTTAATCATCCATATAGAGAATGGAAGAGATACTGTAGCATACATTAGTATTAACCCAGTGTAGGTTCCTTTCAAGCCAAGTTTCTGAAACATAACAAAGATTGGTATAACAAGGGCTATGGGAGGCATCATTCTAGTAGATAATATATAGAACATAAGTATATTCTTGCCTCTTATCGCGTATCTTGAGAAGGCGTATGCAGCAAAAACCGATAGTAATAATGCTAACCCTACCCCGCCAACAGTTATTATTACAGAGTTTTTAATCGCATCAAAAGCTCCATAACGAGCAGCTTCCTCAAAGTTTTCAAGAGTTACTTGTGTTAAATAGAATGGGTTAGAGAACATTTCCGCCCTAGTCTTAAAGGCTGTAGTAAATATCCAGTAGAGTGGTGATAAATAAGCTAGTATGAGGAACACTAGTACAGCAACTCTTAGGTATTTCTTTAGCTTATATAGTAGAAGGGATTCAACCAAGGCTTCTCACCCACGTTTAAGTATTAGGTATCTCATAAACACGTTTGTCATAAAGATCACGAGTACTATTACTAGGTAGCTAAGTGCTGTAGCAGAGCCAAAGTCCCATTCAATAAATGCTAACTTGTAGATATAGACTGATATTAATTCAGTAGTAGTTCCTGGTCCGCCTGCAGTTAACACATATACTGTATCAAATGTTTTTAATGAGTCCATCAACCTAAACATTAGAATTAATGCTATCATGGGTTTAATGTATGGTAGTATTAAATACCTTAGCTTATACCAAAAGCTAAGGCCGTCAACCTCGGCTTGCTCCCACAGATCTGTTGGTATGGCCCCCATTCCAGCTAATATAATGTACATAACAAATGGTGTCCAGATCCATGATTCAACTAGTATAACACTAATTAATGCATAAGGTAGTCCAAAGAGAGGCGATGGATCTGCTCCAAGCCAATATATTCTTATACCAAATAATCTGTCAAGAATAGCGTTAATTGGGCCAAAATTATAGTCTAAGAGATATCGGAAGAATAGTGCTGAAGCTACTGGAGCAATCATTAATGGGATCATGAGTATTGTTGTCAATAACCTCCTTCCCTTAAATTCCTCAGCCAATAGTAGAGCAAGTGTAAAGCCAAGTGCGAACTGTAGGAGCAGTGAAATAAATATGTATGCCCCAGTCTTAATGAATCTATCCCACGCCTCCGGGCTTGTCAGTAGTTCTATATAGTTTTGTCCACCAACATAACGCAGGGGCTCCTTGATGATAAGAGTGAATTTATAGAAGGACAACCCTAAGCTCCATATCAATGGGAAAATATTTAGTGCAAGCAATAATAACAGAGCCGGTAGAACCATGAACCAAGCTGGATGCTGGCTTATAAAATTCTTAAATGAGTCCTTGGAGAGCTTCAAAAGACAGCATCTCCCCTAGCTTTATACCCCTATGGGACTCTTATATATTCTCAGAATGTTATACTTAATAAAATTTTATCATATTTTTTACTGAGGATGAGATTTGGTTAATTAAATATTGCAATAAATAAGCTGTGGGTATATTTATATATTTGCTCAGCGTACAAAATATAGGATAAAGAAGATGAATTATATTAGGTGTAAACAGTGGGTAAAATCGCTATGTCAAAAACTGTTCTTATTGCTATATTCCTTCTAGTAGTGATCGTGGTAGGGCTGGGAGTATATTATTGGTGGTCAACAACACAGAAGCCTAAGGAGGTAACACTTGTTGTCTTAAGTCCTGAATGGGAGCCTGGCAAGATAGCTGAGGAGCTTTCTCAAGAATTTACAGAGTATGCTGAGGAGGTTCTGGGGTACAAGGTTTATGTTAAATACGACTTTACTCCATGGAGTACGTATTATCAGAGAGTTACAAGCATTATGACGAGTAAGAGTTCTGAAGCAGATCTAATATTTGCTGATAGCCAATGGCTTGGAGAACTCTATGAAGGAGGCCATATTATATCTATAAAGGATCTTGTAGAAAACGATCCTGAGCTTAGAAGTGCTCTACTAGAGGATACCTTTAGTAATCTAGTCTACTACTATACTGCTTATCCCCAGGGTAGTGATAACTATGTTGGTGTACCCGGATACCCGGATGCTGTAAGACTGGTGTTTTACCGTAAAGACTTATTTACTAATCCACAAGAGAGAGCTGCTTTTAAGCAGAAGTACGGGTATGATCTACCACAAACGCTAGATGATTGGAAGAATCTTGACTGGACCCAGCTAAGAGATATTGCTGAATTCTTTACAAGAAAGAAGGGAGAGACTCTTGCTGGTGAGACATTGACTGAAGACTTTTATGGAATAGCTCTTGTACTAGCTAGAGATTATGACTACATTTCATGCTACTTCCTTGACGTGTTCTGGAGCTGGGGTGCAGAACTCTGGGATCCAAATACCCATGATCCAAGAGGATACATTAACAGTACTCAGGCAAAAGAAGCTCTAGAATTCTTTGTTAGCCTAGTTGATTATATGCCGCCGGGGGCACCTAGCTTTGGATATGATGAAGTAATATCCCTTTATTCTCAAGGAAAGGTTGCAATGACTATACTATGGCCATCTATGGCTCCAGCAATATTTGATCCATCGGCATCAAAGGTTGCAGATAAAACAGGTGTTGGTATAATACCAGGCCATAATGGTGTAAGATATCTTACTCTAGGGGGGCAGCCTCTAGTAATAAGTGCTTATTCAAAGCATAAGGAGGAGGCAAAGCTTTATCTAAAATGGTTCTATACGAATACAAAGTTCCAGAAAGAATTTGCATTAAGAACAGGTGAAACCGCCCGTAAATCTATTGCACAAAGCCAGGAATTCCTCCAGGCAAAACCATGGACAACGGCTTTCCTAGAGTCAATACCTTATGCTAAGGACTTCTGGAACATACCATATTATGGAAGAATGCTGGAGGTGCAGCAGATATACTTTAACAAAGCTGTTGCAAAAGAAATAGATCCATCTACAGCACTTGATAAAATTGCTGAGGAGCAATGGAATATAGTTAAGGAAGCAGAAGGAAAATAGCTAGGCCATGATTAAAACGTTTTCTCAATAACATTTTATCTTTTTTATCTCCACTTATAGAGAAGTCATTATGCTGGTTCCAGTAACACCTATATGTTCTAAAGCCTTGGTTAAGTCTAAGCCATAATGGGTGTAGAGGAGGCTTGTGTAATTCCTATGGTGCCAGTAACATCTATATAATTTAATACAGCTTTGGACCGGGATAGCCATCTTTTTAGATACTAAGTTATTCTATATAATGGTGGGTTAGCTGCCTTGATCTGGAGAGCGTTTAATTTTCCTAGATATAGACTGGTTTCACTGCCTACGCCTTTGGAAAAGGCCTTAAATATTAGTAGGGATCTTGGGGTAAGACTTTATATTAAGAGAGATGATGTCATGGAGCTTGCTCTAGGGGGTAATAAGGTTAGGAAGCTAGAATTTATTCTTGGCAATGCCTTGGCTAAAGGTTGTGATACATTAATAACGAGAGGAGCTTTTCATTCAAATCATGCAAGACTTACTGCTGCAGCAGCTAGGAAGGCAGGACTTGATGTATATCTTGTGTTAACACCGCCCGGATCCCCTGATCTCCAGGGCAACGTCCTCCTCGATAAACTGCTTGGTGCAAAAATGGTTTATGCAAAAGACTATAGAGAGGCTGACAAGGTTATGCAAGAGCTTGCAGACAAGCTTAGGGCTGAGGGTAGGAAACCCTATATTATCCTTGGCGGCGGAGCCTCACCCTATGGTGTTCTAGGATATATTCATGCATCTCTAGAGCTTATGCAGCAACTATACACTATAGAGGAGAAGCCAAGGTATATAGTACTTGCAACAGGCACAGGTACAACCCAAGCAGGTCTTCTACTTGGTCTAAAACTACTTGGCGTTAATGATGTAAAGGTTATAGGGATAAGTATTAGTAGGAATAGTGATGAAGCAAGAAACAGGGTGTACAACCTCATTAATGATACAATAAATCTACTCAATATAGATATGAAGGTTGACTATAGTGATATAATAGTCTATGATGACTACGTCTTTGGAGGATACTCAGAGGTTACCAGAGAAGTTGTAGATACAATGAAGTATACTGCATTAAAAGAAGGGCTCATTCTTGACCCAGTATATACTGCTAAAGCTATGTATGGTTTAATAGATCTTATAAGGAGAGGGTGTATAGAGAAAGATTCTACAGTAGTATTCATACATACTGGCGGCACACCTATACCGTTCCAGTTAAACAAGGTTATAGAAAAATACCTCTAATAAAAACATGTTTTTCAAATACCTAGCCACACTAGATTATATTAGCTACTTGCTAAGCACTAAATACTGGATCCACTCAGGAGGACTAATATGCTCTTTTTCAAGTATATCCTGCCATTCCTCATCAGTTAGTCTCTGGTTTATTGGGTTATAGAACTCGTAGTAGCTCATGGTAAAGCCTACTGCTATTCCCAGTGATCCATCGGGTTCCTGGTATATCATTACCATTTTATTAAAGTACCCTGTGCCTACTTCTAGTACCTGCATAGTATTGGGGTCGGTGAATACATCTGCTATTATTCTTGGATCTTTTTCAAGACCATTTATGATCTCTTCTAGCTGTTCATGATAATACCTTATTATATCTGCTTCCTCACTACTGATTGGTGTTCTAGAGAGTTCTTTAAGTGATATATTGTAGAGGTTTTTCAATAGCTCTGAGAACTTGGTAAGCCTCTCCTCCCATACCTCATCAAGTAGATCCATGTTCTTAAGCCCCTCTCTAGACATCTCAGTTAACACATATAGTACTGCATAGGTTTTAGGCATGGGTTCAACCCATCCAATACCCCGGGGCTCTATAAGTGCTGTTAGTACTGCATAGGGTTGTTTAGCATATAATATAGTATCGTGGCGTAGCTGGGCCCAGCTTGCTAGGAAAGTGTTCAGGTTCTTATCTATGTAGGCTGTAGTCTTCATGTTAGGCGGCATATAGTCTGGCGGGGGCTCAACGAGGGTCTTTAGTGTATAAAGCCATGCATTATAGAGGCTTGAAAACCAAGTATCAATACTAACGTTTTCAACGATCTCTCTAGCCTTCATCATCTGCTTCTCATAAGGCTTTCCATACCTCTCTCTAACAGGCTCTAGGAGCTCCCAAGCACGATCACTTCCAAAGGCTGCAGGTATCTCTAAGCCATATACCAGAGTCTTATCCGGGACCTCATCATAGCATAGTAGCTGATGGATATAGCCATCAAGTATAAATCGTTGACCCATAACCCTCATACCTATCAATGAAGGCTTTTCCTCAGGATATACTGGGGCAGAAACTATCTTTGTTAACCCTGTTGACAGGGTATAGTTTACAACATGTTTCTTAAACTCATCAAGGAGGTTGTTATCTAGTAATAGATTGTAGGATTCCTTGCCATATACTTTAAGGGAGATACCTAGGTAATCCATTGGAGAAGGATCATCACTTCCTCCAACAATCAATACGGTAGGTAAGTAGATCTTTATCCAGTAATCCAGCGCTGAAAACCCCTGCTCGTCCCGGGTCTCGTTAATGTGCCATGAAAGTATTATAGCCTGGACTGTAAGCCTGTTAACAAGTTCCTCGCTCTGCCCACTCCTAGGATATAGGTTAAACATCATCCTCCCCATATACATCATTGCCTTGAAATACTTCTTCAAATCCTCTGATCTAGTATAGTGGCCTCTCGGCTTGTACTGGGTATAGTCCTCTAGGTAGCCAAATAGAGGAGAATAATCCATACTGGAAGCACTCTCAATTAACTGGATCTCCTTATCTGCTAGTTCACCAGCTTCCTGTGGAGGAGATGTAGCTGGTTCTATTTCAAGAATTCTTGCTAATACTAGATAGTAGGCTATGTTATACAATAGTGCATCCTCTACAATAGTGCCTCTAAGCTCCTGTGGCAGATTATTGTATTCACTAATCTCCTTCTCCAACATAAGCATTACATGGCTCTTCAAATAGCTTATGAAATACTTCTCCTCAAGATCCTCAAGAAGGTTATCAAATACTACATGATAAGTATAGAGGATAGAATCAACAGTAACAAGCTTGGGATAATCTAGATACTTATAGGCACCTATAAGATCATCAACTCTAGACTCAATAATAGCAAATCCCTGCTCCTTAAGAACACTCTCAAGCACGCTGGGATCGATCTTGGATTCCTTGGCAATACTATATACAACCTGTCTAAGCCCAAACGGGAGATCCCTGATGGGTAGGCTAAACCATCCCTTAGAACTAATACTATAACTAAGCATATCCTTCAACAATTTTGTATACTTACTAAGCTTATAGGCTTCCTCAAAAGCCTCTCTAGTAGAATACTGGTACTCTCTATACTCACTAGTACCCTCCTGCTCGCTAGATCCCCTACCAAGGTATACTCCTACATACACAGCAGCTATAACCGAGACAAGAACAACTATAACCAATCCAGCAGCATACCATGCCCTAGCATCCAAGACCAATCAACCTCCACCATATACTCGCCAACAGACCACATATATAACTAGAGAACAATACAGTAGACCATCCAAGAGTTAAGTAAACAAGGACAACCCCCGTCAACAAAACAATAACACCTTCTCTGGGAAAAGGAGTAAAGACTACTCAAACAATATTCTCACCAGCTATTACATACTCGATCTCAGTGAGTGGATGATGCATGGTGGGTATGAGCGGGTAAATAGTTAAGTAGATATTAACCAATTATAGTGTTTCTGGGTAAGAGTATTGAATACCACTATTTCGTTACCAAGGACTATTATTGAGCATGCTAAGAAGGAGGCTATGAGGCTAGGTATAAGTATTGAAGAGTATTTCTTAGAGCTTATAAGTCAGGGAATGGATCCTAAGGAGAGAAGCATCGGGTATATTGAAGCGTCTAGTGAGCTGGTTGAGCAGGCAGAAAAAGAGCTTAGGAGTGGGAATGTGAGACAAGCAGCTGAGAAGGTATGGGGTGCAGCGGCACTAGCTGTTAAGGCTTATGCCTACTGGAAGGAGAACCGGAGACTAGCGAGTCATGGGGAGCTATGGGGATATGTTGAAGTTGTAGCAAATGACATTGGTGAATGGGTTAGGAGTGCATGGAATGAAGCTGCTGGAATGCATATATGTTTTTATGAAGGATGGTGTAAGCCTAAGCAGGTACAGTCAGCTCTAAAACACGTAGAAGAACTAGTAAAAGAAATAGAATCAAGGATTAAAAGATAAGACAATAACCATAGACAAGCCTACAGAGTACTGGAGGAACAAAGAACATGAAACAACTAACCAAGAAGTCCAAGATACACTCAATAATAAACAAGGCAAATACAACAATACCTCTAAATAATCCAGGAAACCCCTGCTCTCATCATAAGTATATCCAGTTTTAGATTACATGCCATAACGATCCTTAGTAGTACTCTGACATAGTTGGGCCAGTGTAGTGTGTAGTAGGTTAGGGTTTTCTCATGCACTATATAACATATATGATATATAGTTGCGTGTTATACTCCATCAACCATAACTTACCCAGTAGTTTGCTCGGCAGATTCCCTCCTCTAGGTTAACATTAGTTCTCCTGTGAGTTGATGACCTTCTCTCTGTGGGATAGTTTTTATCTCCTAGTACAAATACTTCTTATTGGTGGTGGTGTTGGGCCAGCATGTTATTATTGTGCGTGGTAGGATTGCTAGGCGTATTCGGGAGGAGGCGGAGAGGTTGGGGGTGAGTGTTGACGAGTATCTTGTCGAGTTATTGAGCCAGGGCCTAGACCCTAGGGGCAAGGCTGTAGAATATATTGAGGCTGCTGAGGAATTGTTGAAAGAGGCCCAGGGGGAACTTGCTAGGGACAATGTAAGGCAGGCGGCTGAGAAGGTATGGGGTGCAGCGGCATTAGCTGTTAAGGCCTATGCATGGTGGAGGGAAGGTAAGCGATTAACCAGCCATGGAGAGCTATGGGAGTATATGAGGGTGATGGTGAAGGAGATTGGTCCATGGGTTAGGGATGCATGGATGTACGGTAGCGGCATGCATGTCTGTTTCTACGAGGACTGGTGTGCCCAAGAAGACGTGGAGGCCTCAATGGAGCATGTGGAGAAGCTGGTCAGAGAGGTAGCCGCTAGGATTAAAAATAGCTTAACTTATTTAGATTAGACTATATGCTTATTTGAGTATTTAGGATGTTTTGGAAGCTTCGGGGACACCGCATTTATATCCTTCTTCTACAGTATGAATAATGAGGTCATCAAACAGAGCCAATGATGGCATCAACCCCCGAGGCCTTCAACCAGCTGGTTATCCAGCCTAGGCCTATGGCATTACCTGCCATAGTAAGTATCAGCACTATTTAAGTCGCCCACCTACCCTTCTCCTCAAAGCCCCTAGAACTCACGGATCCTCGTCCTCACGGGAGTGAGAGTTTATTTATATAGGTCACGGGGCAGATAAGAGATTAACTCTAATCTAATTTAAAGAATTTAATAATTAACCTGTTTCCCTGGTTTTATGGCGAAAACATTGTCATGGAAAGTTAAAGAGTTTTTAATGGGTGCATTGAGGTTTGTATGGCGGGCTTGATGGTGTTTTTCGCGGAGGGTGCTGTAGTAGTGCTTAATACTGGCGTCATATATATTTTGTCAGTAGCTGAGGGTAGGGTTTATGCCTGTAGAACCTGTTGCTGAGTGGATTAGGGAGTATGGTGTTAGGTGGAAGCTTATTAGGGCTTCAGGGAGGACTACCACGGTAGATGATGCAGCGAGGTTTTTAGGTGTGGATAGGTCTAGGATAGTTAAGACGCTCATAGTAGTAGCTGGTGGTGAGGTGTATGCAGTGGTTATTCCCGGGGATAAGAGGTTGGATATGAGAAAGCTCGCAAACATCACAGGGGTTAAGCCAAGGCTAGCTAGGCCAGAGGAAGTAGCTGAGAAAACCGGGTACCCCGTAGGCGGGGTACCCCCTATCGCTCTCCCCAACAACGTCAAACTAGTTATCGATGAATCCCTACTCAGACACGATAAAGTCTATGGAGGAGGGGGAGAGGACGGAGTACTGCTAGAATTCAACCCCAAGGAACTCGTAGAACTAGTAAAACCACTAGTCACGAAGCTAACGAAATAACTATATAGCAGTACACCCTAAGCACCTTCATAAGCACGCCCTCACACGGTGGAGGACATTACTGGGTCTACTAGTATTATGGTTCATGGAACCCTGATGTAAGTGGTATTGTTGTACCTTTTTTCTCCAGGGCAGATAGAGAATTTTAGGAAATGGCTATATCTTGGCGGGCGGTAGGGAAAAGACTATCCATGATAGGATAAATTATGTTCTCCAAGTAACAAGGACTACAAATGACAAGAGAAGAAGCACTTCTAGAAACACTCTACATGTACAACAAAGCACCAAAAGAAATAGACAACTGGGTAAGAAAAACCATACTAGTAAGACTATAATTTAGAGGCAATAATATGTAGATGGAAGATACCTTGAGATAATTGGATATTTGTCACAAAACCTGAGAACTATAGGATATGCATAGAGAATAACGTATGGGGCGTAGATGAAAGATATGAAAAGACTTTAAAAACACTTGGACCATGAAAAGATATGTTTATATTTTATGTTACACGGTGGAAAGTTCAAAGATGTATGTGAAGTCGTTTCTAAAGCATATAGGGAAGAAAAACCATTGTGGGAAGACAAGCTCTATCCTTTGAGGATCAAAATAAAAAGGATATTCAAGGGCGAGGTTGATATAAGAACTGTTTTCGACCAGCTTCTTTTTATGACTAATAAAAAGAGTGGAAAAGGTGGATGAAGTGATCACTTCAAATTCTCTATGATCTCAATAAGAGATGAGGACTTTAATCTAATATATAATGCAATGAAGAGAAGGCAATGAGCCGGGTTTCCAGGATAATATAGAGATCATATAGAACACTTAACTAGTAATTATCATTAAGTTTTCTCTCATGCTGTTGTTAGTCTTGATCATACATAGTCAATATTAATATTTTCAACATGTTTCTTCAGAAGTTATTATTCTTCCATTTCTTCTCCAGATAAGGAGTAAATAGGTCAGAGATCACCTAGCTTCTTTATGTAGGTTTCGTCAAAATAGGGTTAAAGATAATTATTATTCTAACGTTATAGATACTAGTAAATACTTATTTGGAGTGCCAGAGCATGTTCATTAGCTCTATTCAAATAGAAAATCTCAGAGGTATAAAAAAGGGTGAAATAAAAGGATTAGACAAAGTCAATATATTGTTAGGTCCCAATGGCGCAGGTAAATCAACAATATTAGAAGCAATATATCTTATATCAGCATGGGCTAGACGTATTGACGATCTAAGAGGTGTAAATAAGGAAAACTATGTAGTATCTAGGAGGACAGGTAGAGGAAACTGGTCTACAGCACGAAAAATATTGTGGCATAACATGGATACCGAAAAAGAGATAAGAATATGCATTACAACTAATGATCGACTCTTAGATTTTATAATACCATATTATCTTCCATTTGTAGATTTTAAAAGTCAATCAGCAGTATTCATTAGAATGCCAAAGGAAATTTTGAAGAAAACATCAAGTAATTGGTTGCCTAGAGTTTATATAGCATCCACACTATCAATTTACGATCCAACACTAAAAATGTACAAGGGATCGCTTTCGGAAGAATTAAGACTTCTTTTTAACAAATTTTACAATAATATAATTAAGGCATTAGAAAAAACAATATTTATTGATTCCATGTTTCTACGTAATCCGAAGCTTTTAGAAGAAAGACTTTGGAGCAAATTACTTGCTAAAAGACTTGATAAGGAAATTATAAGAATGATCAGAGAAGGCTATGAACCCCATGCTGAGGACTTGACTTATGCTCCATTATATCCAAATATGTATACATTGTTCTTAAAGTTACCACACACCTCTATAAGTATTGATGTACTTGGTGATGGAGCTCGCAATGCTATAGGGTTAACGGCTCCTTTATTGCTAGCTAAAGATACAATCGTTTTGCTAGAGGATCCAGAGATACATCAGCATCCAGGCGGCATTGGAGTTTTAATGAGGTTTATACTAAATATGGTTAAAAAGAACAATATACAATTAATAATGAGCACACAAAGTATAGAATATGTAAGGATCACGTTAAGATTATGTAAAGATCTTAGTATCTCAGCTAAGACTTTCTATATTGAAAGAGAAAATGGAGAACTTCATGTGAGAATGCTAAAAGAACTAGATGTTGATACTCTTATGAAACTTGGTATTGATCCGAGATTTCTTGGAGCATTCTAGTATATCATGGGGGATGAACACAATGATGGCTATAACTCAGTTAAAGCCTATGGAGGAAGGTTTCTTTTACTTTATCTTTAATAGGTTAAAGCCTATGTCAACGGTAATTCTTTGTGAAGGAGATACTGATGTAAAAATACTTAAGGCAGTTATAAAGAAACTAGGCCTGGTACTAGATAGTACGGGCATAACTGATTGTGAAGGAGTTAATAATGAGCCAAAGATTATCTGGGCAATTATTTCATTAACTGCTGTAGCCCGTAAACTAGAGAACATTATAGCAATAGTTGATGCAGATGAAGACGACTACTATACAAAAACAATAAAGATCATAGACTCCCTACGTTCAAGGGGTATAAATATGGACAATATAGAGCCTGTTAAATGCAGTAAACAAGTATTCAAAACAACAGTAAAAACAAGTAAAAACATAAACCTTATAATAATCGTTAATGGAGTACAAGAACTACCTTTCAATACACATGAAGTTGAAGACCACATTATACAGTTACTAATTCTAGAAAGAAAAACTAATCTACAAAGCATACAAGGCTTCAATAAAGCAAAAGAAGCTCTA
>JAGGXK010000019.1 GCA_021163115.1 Desulfurococcales archaeon
AGATAAAGTAGTTATTATTGGGAGAATCGGTGGAGAAGGAGCTGGTGTCATAGCTTGGGATTTTGAAGAAAAACTCTTGGAGAAAGGTGTTAGTATGAACATTATTGACAAAGCAAAAGAACTCATCTGGGACGTGAGTGTAGTCGATAAGGCCATGGATATATTACCATATGTATCATCAATGCATGATCCTACAGAAGGAGGCATATTAGAGGGGCTCTTAGAGCTAGCTCAAGCTAGTGGAAATACTGTCATTGTTAATTTAGATAATATAGTAATTGATGATATAGTAGAGGCTGTAACTAAACCCCTTAAAGTAGATCCATTAAGGCTACTTAGTAGTGGTGCCTTAATAGCAGCAATACCACCATATAAAGTAGAGGAAGCACTATCCATGCTTAGATCAAGAAACTATAGTTACTGTTTATGTGGTGAGGTAGTCAGAGGCAAACCCTACCTGGTTATCAAGAAGAACGGGCATAAACAAGTAATTACAACTACTATAGTGGATGAGATATACAAGCTATGGAAATAACTTTTTATTCTACATCTTAGTTCCATAGATTTAGCTAAGGATAAAGAGGGGATATTAATGACTAAGGGAGACGAGTTAGCGAAGGAGGCGTTATCTGTATTAAATACATTTATGTCAAGAATAGAAAACAATGCTTTAGCAAAAGTAGCAACTCTTAAGCCACAGGTAGTCAGTATAGCTCAAAGATTTATGGAACTCGGTAACCTCTTATCAAGGATATTTAATTCATCTTTAAAAAAGCTGGGAGAGCTGGAACAAGGAAGGAGTCTATACATTCACCCATGGTGGAGCCTCTCTGTCTATGGAGACAGAACAGTTATTACAAGACATAAACCGTTTACAATAAGCTTTACATACATCAGTAGTGAAAATAAGATCGTTGTTAAAACAAAGCGGTATAAAGCAGAGCTTTCTGGAGCTCACGTAGTTCTCCGGAAACTAGGGTATAAAATAGAGCTTGATCCAGGGGATCCGGGTGAACTTAATAATAAAGTTAATGATATAAAGTATTTACTAAAGGAAATATTTTACCCAATAGAACAAGCTGTTTTGATAGCTGAAAAGAAATTTACCTAAAAAGCATTTGTTTTTATAGCTTGATACCTAAACAATTTTATTAAAAATATAGACTAGCTACTTATGGAGCCTGTGTAGCTGTATCAACATTCTCTTTATTTGTAGTAAGCAGGGTTGGTAGTTCTGGGAATCTCTCCTTCATCCTCTGCTCAGCTACAATCTTTGCTTCCTCAAAGATCTTTCTAGCCTCTTCACTCATTGTGATACCGCCTTCTGGGCCCATAAGGTCTATACCAGATGCAGCCATTACCATGTTGAGCTCGTTTACAGCCATGTCGAGGTCTATCCATACATCTGGGGCAATGCCCTTCAATAACCCACTAGCCTCTTTTATTACACCAACTACAGGTACTATATCGCTAAAGGCATTGCCTAGTATTACGAAGGTTTCAAGCCTTATACTTGCTTGTTCGAGTACATACTCGACTACAAGTAGCTGGCGTGCAACCTTCCTTATCTCTGCAACTTCATTAACATATATCTTGGCATGAGGTTCATCTCTCCTCATTAGCGCTTCTACAGCTTTCTCAAATAACTCCTTATCTCTCTCACCAAGCTTATCAATGTATGATTTCACCCTTCCAAGAGCTGATCTTAGCCTATAGTGTGCCATTATAGCTCTTCTAGCTAGAGGTTCTTTACCGCCTCCCTTGAATATACCTCTAAGTTTATCTGCTAGTGTAGGTTCATTTGAGCCATACCATTTTTTGACATAGGTGTTTGGATCCATTTAGGCAACACCATCCAGCTTATCCTAGTATCCTTGTTGTCCTAGGTTTTAGATTTAAAGAGTCGGGCTTTTCATCTCGTTTAGCTTAAGCTTAATAGATAAACTATGATCTACATGCAATAAGGCTGTATCTAATACTATACTATATTTTATAAGTGTGTTGTTTGATATTATTGACCTAAGAACTTCTATGGTGGACTACCATGGTTTATTCTAAGAAAATCATAATAATTGGGGCTGGAGGGAGGGATTTCCACAACTATAATGTTTGCTTTAGGGATAACCCAGAATATAAGGTAGTGGCTTTTTTAGCAACCCAGATACCGGGAATTACTGGACGTCGTTATCCACCAAGTCTTGCTGGAAAACTCTACCCCAATGGCATACCAATACTATCCATTGATGGGTTAGAAGATGTTATTAAAGACTATGGTGTTGATGAGGCTATACTAAGCTATAGCGATCTAACTTATGATGAACTAGGCCATGTATTAAGCAGAGTAGTTGCTGCAGGAGCAAACTTTAGAATACTTGGACCAAGAGATACAATGCTTGAAACAGCAAAGCCCACTATAGCTGTTGTAGCAACTCGAACTGGGGCAGGGAAAAGCAGTGTATCTAGAGAGGTTGTTAAGGAACTTCTAGGTAGAGGCTATAAAGTTGGAATAGTAAGGCATCCAATGGCTTATGGAGATCTTGAAGCAATGGCTGTACAGAAATTTGCTAGCTATGAAGATCTCGATAGATACAAAGCTACTATCGAGGAAAGAGAGGAATATGAGCACTACATAAACATGGGCTTAACGGTTTATGCTGGAATAGATTATGGTAAAATACTTGAGATCGTGGAGAGAGAAAATGATGTAATACTATGGGATGGAGGCAACAACGACTGGCCCTTCTATAGACCAGACTATGTAATAACTGTAGCTGATGCAATGAGACCAGGCCACGAGATCGGTAGCTTTCCTGGAGAAATAAATCTTAGAATAGCAGATGCTGTTATAATAAACAAGATCGACCAAGCCAAGAAGGAGGATGTAGAAAAGATCATAGCAAATATAAAGATTGTGAACCCGAAGGCAAAGATCGCTTTAGCTGAGAGCATTGTTGAAGTAGATAGACCCGAGCTTGTGGAGGGCAGGAAGGTTGTTGTTATAGAGGATGCACCAACCATAACCCATGGAGGACTACCATATGCTGCAGGCTATGTAGCTGCAAAGAAGTATGGTGCAAAAGAAATAATTGATCCAAGACCCTATGCTGTTGGAATCATAAAGAAGCTCTATGAAAAATACCCCCATATGAGTGCTGTCTTGCCAAGCCTGGGATATACCAAAGAACAACTAAGGGATCTTGAAGAAACATTAAAGAGAATACCTGCTGACACTATAATACTTGGTACACCAAGTGATGTAACTAGGCTAATCAATATTGACAAGAATGTTGTAAAGACCAGTTTCAGGATAAATATTGTTGAAGGACCAACTATCAAGGACATGGTTGACGAGTTCTTTGTAAAAGCAAGTAAGAGGCTTTTAGATTAAAGCAACACTTTTTTCCCATATTATATCCTCATAAATTAAGAGGTGGAGCATATGGTTACTGCAAGAGCGCGTTTCATACAAAAGAAGATTTCTAAAAAATACGGTATAGTTGGGAAAGTTGCTGGAAGATACATTGGGGCAGGATATAGTGTATCTTTTAACAAGAAAGTGGGGGATCTAACCTTTGACTTCATTGCATCAAAGAATAGACAAATTTTAGCAATAAAGATAGTTAGCAATACTACTCTAGTGAAGCCCGGGCTTGTAGATCAAGTTGCTGAAGCTGCAAAGAAGATCTCTGCAAAACCAGTTATAATCCTATACGGTTCCGGACCAAGTATTAGTGAAGACGCCTTAAAGAAAGCTAACGAAGCTGGTATAAGCATTAAACGGTTAAGAGTAAGGTAAATGTCTTAAATATTTGTTAAATGTCTGTTTCACCAGCAATAAATGATATAATCATGCCTTGGAGCTTTTCCACATACCATCGCATATAGTCTTGTATTCGTCTTCTTTCACTACTATTTATACTAAACTTCCTATAAGCCCATTCGATAGAGTCTGGCGTTAATACTCCATTACCCATGCTAGCAGCTAGTCTAATTAAAGCATCTAGCTCTGCATGAGTAAACCATTTGGTTTTAACAACAATATCTTCTATAATCTCTCTATTAGCCTTTATACCGTATCTTTTAACTAATACTTCTACAGCCTTTCTTCTAGAATCCCTATCAGGATATCCTAGAAGAATTATTGCATCAATTCTTCCGGGTCTCAATAGTGCAGGATCTATTAGTTCAGGTGCATTACTTGTTAGGATAGTAAAGGGTCTTCTAGGATCTTGGAGTGTATTTAATAATATAGATATTTCCGCTATACTTACTTCATGTATAGCATAGTGTCTACCAGTCATGAATTCTGCATCATCAATTAATATGGTTACATCCTTTCGATCACGTAGTTTATCAAATATCGATGTAAGTATTCTCTCAGTAGCACCATACCACATGGATCTATACGTGCTAGGAGTTAGCTTGACTATCTTAGTATTCATAGCATCAGCTATTGCCTCAGCTAAACTAGTCTTTCCAACACCTGGAGGACCCACAATTATTGCTCCGCGTGGGGCATAAGGTTTGTTTGATTTATATGGATTCACTAGTATTGTCTTGATTTCACTAGCTATTTTTTCTGGAAAATCGCTTAGCCTCCAATTCGATCTCCTTAGTGGGATCGTTATTCTATGCACTTCAATTCCATCACTAAACTCAATCGATATCTCCTTTGTGGTAAAACTTGGTGCAACAACTAAGAATATCTTTATTGGGATACCAGTACTAACTAGGTGCCTTTGCTTCCTAGGGGTAAGCTGGATGCTTTTTTCAATAACTGGTAGAGCATATTGTAATATCGTATCTATATCAGTCTTAACTCGCTTTTCGATAAGCCCTTTTACCTTATTAGGATCCACCGCTTTAGAGGAGCCAACAACAATTATCAAGAATGGCTCAGTAGGTTTCGTTAATAAATGCTCCTTAGATGCCTCAATATATGTCAATGTAGATGCTACTAGCTCAAGTTTATTGCTTGATAGGAAATAGATCATGGCTATTGGAGGGCTTGTTGGAGGTAAATACCTTGCCAGCCTAGGTAGTTGGACAAGGGATAGCAAATTTAGTGCATAGCCTAGTTCCTCAGGCAATAGGTTACGATGCTTTATTCTAAGCAATATATTTTTTGTACTTATCCTCTCCCCGCTCCTTATCTCATTTATTGTTAACCTAATATAGGGTGTCAGCGTCTGCACAATGGTGTATGTATAGTATCCCTCCTTAATTTTCTTAAAAGGTATAAGTATGGATCTAGCATCCTTTGCTAGCGAACTCCACAGAATCCTTGCCAATACCTTTGTTTTAACACCAGACAGTCCGTAACCACCTCTATACGTGATAGGAGTTAGTAAATAGTTTTTATTCCTTATTCTCTCTATAGCCTGGTACTTATTAATAAAGGCTGGACATGAGAGCCTGTTTAAAATATGATCGCTAGAAATCTTTAGTACCACAAGTATTGTTAAAAACTCTAGGCAAGTAAAACATTATTTGAAAGGTAAGCAAGAAATAGGTGTTTAACGAATGGGTGAAACCGATATTTCATCATATATAATATGTAGAGAGAACTGTAGTTTAAGATATCTTGAGGCTCTTGCTTTGAATGGTTTTATTAAAAGATTTGATATAATTGACTGTGATAGAAAGAGATTCCAGAAAATTAGAGCCTACCTCATAGATGGCTCAGTAGTTGAGAGTGAATGTAGATTCGATGAAGAGGTAAGAGTTAGTGTAAGAATCATTGCAGGATATATAGGGCTTTATAGAAATAAAATGATTGAAAAAGAACTTAGAATAGCTCAGAGCTCCAAGCAAAAGGAGGAATAAATAAGTAGAAGCCATGATGAATGGTATTACCGTTGACCACCCCCTGGGATGAAATGCCCCCAGAACTGAGCATTTTTAACCTTAGTAATTATAACTAATAGTTTCACCCAGGTCTCATTTATAATAAATATTTTATTAGCTTAGGGGATGTACATTGCCCAAGACCACATTATCTGTTAAAATAAATCTAAGACTTCTTGGCAGGAGGTTTATTGAGACCGGGAAAACGTTCATAAAGATCAGTGATCTTGTATATGAACTAGGTGTTTCTCCACAGACAGCTGGCAAGATACTTTCGGCGCTAGCAAAACTAGGGTATGTAACAAGATGGAGTGATAGTGTATATAAAGTTGTTGCACGAAGAGACCTAGACACCTTCATAAAATTTAAGAAATATAGATATTAAAATACTGATCTAGGAGCTGGAAATGAAGAAAACAATATCTCTTAAACACTCAATATCGATGTTAATACTACTTGCCATATTCATGATATTTCTTATTACTAATAATATTATATATGCAGACAACAACTATACTGTAGAAGTCAATATCTGCTACAAAGATGGAGATCCTGCACCAAATATTATTGTCCAAATAAAAGATGGTTGGCTTCCTGCATCAACTATACTGGCTGAAAACAAGACTAATGAATATGGAAAAGCTATTCTAAAATTCTCTACAAGCTATAGCTATGTTTATCTCTACATCATCATCCCCTACCCCAACCAGACAATAGTTATAGGTAGAAATACTGGAGGATACTACGACAAGATCTATCTCACATCAAACAAAATATACTATAGTACAACAATAGATCTAGAACCCGGAGATATTTATTTGAGGATTACTGACGAGTATGGGGCAAAAATAAATGCTACTATAACTATAATGTATGTAAAAGAACATATCTGCTCTATTCTAAGACAATATAAGATTATCGATGGAACAATTTATATAGATGGAGAAACTTGGCCAGCATTGTATAAGGCAAATAATTATGGCATATCGTATGATGTCAGTATAGAATACATGGATAAACACTTGGTCTTACACAATATCAATCCCCCCATAAATAAGACTATAATAATTGATGTATACCCGCCAAAGGTCTTTATTAATACCTCAATTATAGTTGAGAAAACAAGTTTTGCCAATAACACCTATGCACTAGCAGCATCTATTACCGCATATATAAGGGCATATGATGGAATAAATACTGCATATCTAATGATTGATGGCAAAGTACTTATTGGTAACAATACCTATCCATTGATTATTAAAGAGCGGGAAGAACTAGATAATTCTACTAAATGGGTATTAGTCTATAGATTCAACTGGGCTAGTATAAGGGAGATGATGTTAGAAAATAAAGTAGTGATCGAAATAAGTATAACTGATCCTGGTAATCACCTCCTTAGATACCACAAGCTAATAAGTATGGACGATATAAAGTACTTAATATCGACAACAACCCCGGGAATATTTAATACATCAATATATAAACCTACAAGAACCCCTAGTCAGGGACTCAATAATAGCTGGGAGACCATAACATTTGCGACTGGTACAGAAAGAATATATAAGAACAATAAAGCAGTTCATAGTATAGAAGTTATCGGCTATGATATAGTTATCCCATTGCTTGCAATAGGGGTTTTAATTCTTGATCTAAAGATGGCTCGATGTAGATAACCATCTTCTTATTCCTACTGGTTCTTATCTTATCTAAAGCCTTTGTCGCCAGCTCTATTGATTTCCGCGGGGTATAAGAAACCCCTATACCCACTTTAACGTAATCAGGTATTATTTCTACAAACTTCATCATATTCTCTAAGGGTATAACCACCATAATATTGTCTCCACCAAGATACCCACTTATACCACCATACCTTATAGCTATTGATGCTATCTCATTAAAGAACCCTATGATCTCTACATAGGCCTCATATATGCTTGTATCATAAGTTGTCTTTATGACATTATTAACATCTATATGGAGAATTGCTAGAGGATCCTCCCTGCCTTCAATATAGTGGAAGTTTTTTGTAGAATATGCAAGTATTCTTGTAGCAATTAATTGAGCTGATAACGGATATGGATTTGATACAGATACCATTCTAATGGGGACAGGAGATGATGTTAATAAAGCAGTAAATATTTCTTCATGAACTTTTTTGTCTATGCCATTACTTAATGCTATATAGTAATCATATCTAAGAGGGAAAACAAATCCCTGGTTTCTTGAAAAGAGTTTCTGGATCAAGCTATATAGTTCTGACTGCCTAAGCTGGATCAACCATTCCCTATCATATCCTAGTGTTTCTGTCCAATCTTTATACCCATGAAGCTCGATTACTGTTAGCCTAGGCAACTTATCTAGTACAACCCCATACATACCTTTTACTCTATAGTAATCAACTCCTTTGCAGACTCTATTGATTCAAGCTTCTTTAATCTACGAGCCATCTTAACAGCTGCTTCTACAGCTCTACGTGCATAATCATCTACTCTCTCAAGAGCCTGCATCCTAGAAGCACCGGGGCCTATTATTCCTAGTGCTACAGGTTTGCCATATTCGATCATGAGATCCATTATTTTTCTACCAGCTTGGCTGGCTACTAGTTCATCATGTTTTGTTTCCCCCTGTATAACTGCGCCGAGTGCAACAACTGCATCAATATCTTTTTTCTCTAACAACTTCTTTACAGCAATAGGTATTTCAAATGCGCCAGGAACCTTTACTATGTAGCGCACCTTTGCCCCAAGGAATGTTGCATGATTTAATGCTCTTTGTAACATAAGATATGTTACATCATAGTTAAACTCTGAAACAACTATACCCAAGTTTATATCATTAGCCAATACTATACACCTCATAACTTATGGAATAATGGGGCCCGGGCTTGGTACACCCTGCCTAAGACCCTTACCTGCGTACCGTGTTAATGCTTCTCTACCATACTTTAAAATATTAACGAGGTTTAGGGCATGTTTCCTTGCTCTATCAATAGCTATTTCAACAAGTTTCTTCGGATCATCTGCTTCATCTTCATGAACTGTTACATCTATTATATGTTTGCCAGTTGTGATCTGTAGCATTATTAAGCCTATGCTCATTGCGAGATAGCTATACTTATCAACAGTTTTAGCCCCTACCCATCCAAGAGTAATTACTCCACTACAACCTTCTTCAATAATTAGGTTGCGGGCAGCAACCGGTATATCCTTTATACCTGGTACAGTATACCGAAGTATTACTGCATTGGGCATGTGTTCTTTAATAACCTCTATAGCATAGCGGGCCATATCTACCCTTGCAAAAGTTGTATCAACAACACCTATCTTAATCATTTAAAAACCCTCTCCTCTCAGCCTCTACAATTATATCAAAACCATCAATATATAATAGGTCATTTCTTCTAGCATACCTTATAGCATCTTCTCTAGGAAGGGAAACTCCTTCTGACAACATCTCTGCAATAACCATACTTGGTGTTAAACCCAATATAACCGCTAACGCTGTAACCAGCTCCGTATGTCCCCTCCGATTTGCAAGTCCACGCGATGTCAATACTGGAACATGCCCTGGGGCATAGAATTCCTTATAGAACACATCTAAAGCTTCAACATCAAATCCTTTATAAACAAGATCTGCAACATAATGTAGCCTCTTAATAGTTAAAGCCTTATCCATATCGCTTATACCGGTACGTGTTTCAATATGATTTACCCATATATTAAATGCTGGTGGATCGCCGTACCTGGGCTTTTTTGTAGCAAGTTCCTTATAACTAGGGTGTTTACTAAACACCTCATTGAGGAACGAGAGACCTAGTTTTCTGCGAAATAAACTACCCGATACATAGCATATTAAGCCGCCGGCTTCTCTCCTAAGCCTAGTGATCTTGGTATGGTCTATCAATCCTGCATAGTAGACCATATCTGTTTCTGCTTCCCTTGATATAGAGTCAAATACTAGTATAGGCTTTCCAGACAATAGTTCTTCTCTAACCCTTATCCAATCAACCATCTATAACACCATAAACAATCAATAAAGGAAATCCATTATCCTATAATATGGGTTTGGCTAAGATAAATTTATTTGGGCGATGAAGATTCCTAGTCCAAGCAGATTAAGAGGTGAAGAAGGGATCTCCGGTCCAGAGCCCCTTACATTAAATCTTGGCTGGCTATTATATGGTGAGGAACTGGATATTCTTGAGAGAGTACATGTTATTATAGAAAATGGGAAAATAGCCTACATCGGTAATGGGTGGTCGGAAACAGGGCTAACCATAGAGGATGGAGTAGCTATACCATATCCTCTAAACATGCACACCCACATATTAGACTCTATTGCTCCTGAGGCCTGTAGCAACTATAGTTTACCGGGATATGCAGGTTCAAAGGGATTAAAACATGCAATAATAAGGCTTGGTAAAAAAGATCTACTAAAATCCATGGAATGGGTTATTAATAAAACCATGTACGCTAGCGGTATTGTAGATTATACTGAAGACTATGATTTCTGTAGTTATTTAGAGCAGGCATTTAGTAAAAAGGGACTTGCCTACTATGGTCTTAGCAGGCCCAAGCAAAATACTCCAGAAGACTATTTAAAGGCGGCAAGAAAATGCCATGGAATAGGTATAGCTAATCCCTTAAAACTATATCCATGGGAAAAAGAGGTTCTCTCAAAGATCTCTAGGGAGAAGATAGTTTCAGCACACGTATCAGAGACAAAAAACATGGCACGTAAGAGTGATCTATACTACTTGACCTCCCATGGAGTAAAACCAGCACATATAGTACATGGTACATTCCTAGACAGGAGAGATCTTAAATATCTTGTTGATGAAAACATAGTTCTCATAGTGTGCCCTAGAAGCAATCTCTTATTTACAGGTAAGCTCCCGCCTACGGGAGAAGCCTATGAAATAGGTGTAGACATAGCTGTTGGGACAGACAATATTGGATGTATTGAACCAGATATATGGCGTGAACTAGAGATAGCTTTTATGCAGGTTATTTCAAGAAATAGAGCTATTCGAAGCAAAGAATTCTTTGCAAGTTTTATAGGTGCATCATATAAAGCATTGAAGGAAAAACCCTTGTTTATTAATGAGAATTCTCCTGCAAGAATTTTAATTATAGATGGTAAACAAATAGGCTTTAATAGATCATTTGATAAAGTAGCTACTCTAATAAAGAGGGTAACAATAAAAGACTATATATTATCAGTAACAGCTAAGACCATACAAGTATTTGATAGGAATAAAATCATTAAACAACATAAGTAAGGATATATTTTTATCCGAGTAAGTAGTTTAAACCATTTTATAGGTGGTGCTTTATTTGGCCGTTAAACTTGATCCATGGGGCCACTTTGCAATACAAGAATATGAAAAACTGTTTAGCCAGTTTGGTATAGAGCCTATAGATAATATAAGGGATAGAGAGTTACTTAATCATCACTTCTTTAAGCGAAAGATCGTTTTTGGCCATAGAGACTTCAATGTATGGCTTAATGCGTTAAAGAAGGGGGAGAAAGTAGCTATACTTACAGGGCTGATGCCTAGTGGACATGTGCATCTAGGTCATTTAATGGTTTTTGAGGAACTCAGGTTTTTCCAGCAACTAGGGGCTAAGATAAACATTGTTGTAGCTGATGCTGAAGCATATGCTGTTAGAAGACTTAGCCGAGAAAAGATCATGGAGTATGCCCGTGAATACATATTGTTTGCTCTAGCCAGTGGCCTTAACCCGGATAAGACAAGGATCTATTTCCAGACCCGATCAGACACGATATACTATAGGTTAATCCAGATGTTTTCACGTAAAGTTACATTAGCTGAGCTAGAAGCTATATATGGTAAGCTAGAGCCTTCAAAGATAATGGCTGCACTAACCCAGGCAGCAGATATTCTTCATCTACAGCTCCCCCAGTATGGGGGCTACAAGTATATTCTAGTACCTGTTGGTGCTGACCAGGATCCACATCTAAGATTATCAAGGGATATAGCTGATCGTTTTGAAAAAGAACTAGGGCTTAAAAGACCTGCATCAACATATCATAAGTTCATACGTGGACTTGATGGTAACAAGATGAGTAGTTCTAAACCAGATTTTGCAATATTTCTAAGCGATCCCCC
>JAGGXK010000048.1 GCA_021163115.1 Desulfurococcales archaeon
CTATATGGAAGGAACTTGGTTTACAGATAAGTGTTCAAGCAATCTACCAGCATCTAAATAGTTTAGAGAAAAAAGGTATCATAAGGCCTGAATATAGAATGGGTAGTAAGGTATACTATCTTACCGAGAAAGGAGCTAGGATTGCTGAGATCCTATCTGAGCTAATAAAACTAATGGAAGGTTAAGAGTTAACTTTTATATAAAGTTTAGTCTTTATATAGAAAATTGGAGGAACCTATGGAAAGAACTAGAAATACTACAAGGACAATATTACAGGCTATAGCATTTACTGTTGCAGTGTATGCTGCCACAGTAGCTATACAGATATATCAGCCAGCAACTGGCGGTTATTTCAATCTCGGAGAAGCAGTAATATACACTGCTGCACTTACCAGCGGCCCCCTGGTAGCTGGTATAGCTGGTGGTGTAGGAGCTGCACTTGCTGATGCAACCACAGGATATGGAATATTCGCACCAGGCACACTTGTTATAAAGTTTGTTGAAGGAGTCCTTGCAGGAATTCTTGCTTCCAGACTGAAGAAGTATATTGGGTTAAAGATCGGGGCTTTAACAGGGGCTCTTTACTCACTGCTCATAATATTCTTTGCTATCACGTACTTTAGTGGACAAGTATTTCTAAGCAGTATGTTTTTAGAACAGGAGATTGTCTGGGGAGAATTCTCCCTAGGCTGGGGTATATGGATTGTTATAGCAGTAGCACTAGGGCTATTGATAGCATATATGGTTGCAAAAAACGTGTATGGAGGCGAGATAGCTTCACTACTCCTAGCAGGACTCTCCATGGTTATAGGCTACTTCCTCTATGAATACTTTATAAGCAACCCATTAACAAATAGACCTCCTATTGATGCCCTCTTTGAGATACCAGTAAATATGGGGCAGGCAGTATTCGGTGCAGCAATAGCTATACCTATAACTGGGTGGCTTAGAAAAAGCGGATTCGCTACTACAAGGTGAATTCCTAAGGGATGTCATTCATTAATGTAGCTGTAAAGAAAGCAGGATACAAAAATAATGACTTCTATATAAAAAACATATATTTTTCACTCAAAAAATCCGATCTACTGTTAATAACAGGACCTAGTGGCTCCGGCAAGACAACTCTTGTTAAAGCAATGCTCGCGATACTGGATAAAGTATTGGGTGGATACTTTATTGGAAAAAGAACTCTCAACGGCGTTGACCCATATACACTAGATTCTAAAGAACTCTACAAGATGGTAGCGTATGTACCCCAGGATCCATGGTATGCTATACTGGCTCACACCGTTCTTGCAGAATATTGTTCAGCACTAATTGCTGCCGGATATAGATGTGAAGATAAGTTACAGGCACTTCTGAAGGAATTTAAGAACAAGATCTATGATCCTGTATACACCTTAAGCGCAGGACTTATACAAAAACTTGTTCTACTACCAGTTTTAGAGAGGGAGACTAATATCATAGTTCTTGATGAACCTACAGTATATATTGACAAGAGCTATCAAGAAAAAACCATAGATTACATCAAGAAGGCTATTTATAGAGGCTCAACGGTGATAGTCATAGATCATGATATAGAGAAGTGGAGAGACCTTGATCCCATGATTCTTATACTAAAAGAAGGTTTCCAAAAATATTTTGGAGTATATAGAGATGATTTACTAGATATACCCTTGTATAATAAACAAAGCTTTGTCTCCAACGATATAATATTGGTTGCAAGAAATGTATGGTTTAAATATCCAGGAACAAGAAAGTATGTTATAAAGAATTTTGATATGGAATTGTATAGGGGCGAGAAAATACTACTTTATGGACCAAATGGTTCAGGGAAAACTACTTTATTAAAGATACTTGCTGGAATATACAAGCCGAAGAGAGGATATATAGATACAGTTGCATCAAGGATCTATGTTCCAGAGAATCCTCTACTATACTTTACTGAGCCTACAATATATGATGAAGTTGTAGCATCTAGTATATACAGTCAAGACTATGCTCTTAAAATAATTGATAAACTAGGGCTTAATAGAATAATCAACAAACCTCTTGCATTAACAAGTGTTGGGGAAAGGAGAAGAGTTGCAGTTCTCTCGGCACTACTAAGGGGCTACGACATATTGTTATTGGATGAACCAACAGGAGGTCTTGATCCATGGTCTCTGAATAATCTATTAGAGCTCTTGGACAATATTGTGGCTAAGGATAAAACCATTGTCTTAGCATCACATGATAAAAGAGTACTTGGTTTCGTAGATAGAGTAGTATGCGTTAAGGAGGGGGTTATAGAAGAGTGTCAATTATAGGCTGGTTAATAGGACTTATAGAAAGATCTATATTTCTTGGAGGAGAGATTAAGGCTAGGCTTGCCCACCCACTCTCAAAGATCGCATACTTAGCTATACTTATTTATACGATTTCAAGAGGGGATCCTATACCAGTTGGTGTTGCACTAGCCTCAATAATAATTCTTGGAGCTACTGCTATAGGTGTTGAAAGCATTTTATCTACACTAGTGGTTTCATCTATTCCAGCCTTCTGGCTTGCTTTAACAGCATATGTTGGAGGAATAGCTGGTATTACACCATATATTACTCTAATTATAGCAATAGGTATTTTTATAAGAAGCATGACCTTTTCATCCGCTATATTATTATTTATTGCATCCCTGAATCCAACAAGAATAGCTAACCTATTAATTAGACTAGGGAAGAAAACATGGGCAGTATATCCTTTACTTTCTTGGAGACTTATACCACAGGGTCTTCATGATATGGGGGAGGCTCTTAGTATATATAAGTTAAAGAAGACTACTCTATGGAAGTCTATAGCTTCATCAATAGCAACAATAATTGACTATACAAACCGTATAGAGGAATCCGCATTCTATAGAATTGAGGCAGGTCTAGAAGAACAAATTCCGTTAAAGACAAATATTGTATGGAGTACAATATATGTGGCCTTGTCTATAGGATTGGTTATGATACAATTCTTTATCTAAGGTGATTTTAGTTCTCCAAGAAGTTTTTGTTTCGCTATAGCCCTAGCCTCCTCCAGTATCTTCTCTGCATCAACACTAGATATTGTTGGAGAATAACCTATAGCGGGTCCCACGTTTATATTGCTTAATGCCTCCCTAATGTTAACCTCTAATTCATGTATGGTTATACCGAATTCAGGAATTGTTGATTCTGGAAGTTTCTTTAATATATCAATAACCTCTATTATACCGAGCAATGATTTATTAAAGTTCTTAAGTTCTAGTGAAAGCTCTAAACTAAGCCCAAGCTTCTCCATAACAAGCTTTATATAGGAAATCCTACCTCCTATATGTTTAAGTCTTTCAGCCTCTTCAATATACTTCTTAGCAAGAAAGGCATTACCCATATTATCAAGCTTTAAAGCCATCTGAAGAAGATGCTCCCTCCTACTCTCTATCCTAGATTCAATTGCATCAAGCTTGGCAATCGCGGTTCTAGTAGCAACAAGTGCTCTTAACAAAGCTTTTGTAGGATCCGTTTTTCGTCTCCGAAATATCAAGAGTCTCACACCTAACATTATTATTATCTTAGTTTACCTTATAAATAGGTAAACTTATGCAAAAATAATGAATTACCATAAAAGATATTCCTAGAAATTGTTTTAAGTACCTCTATGTCTCAGGGAAAGCTACTTTATAGATGAATATAACTACATAATAATCACTGTATTTCTCAAAAGGCTCTGCAATAACCTTGTATGGTATAAAGTATTTCATTCTAGTCCTATTCCTTGCTTGTTCATCAAATACCACTTGACCTGTTATTCTAACCATAGTATTTACTCCAAGCTGCTCCTGAAGCTGCCTAAGATTGCTTGGTAAAGCATATGCTTGACCTGTATACCATACAAACTTATAGGTTGTATTATCTCTTGATTGTTCATTGAGATATAGTATACCATCAACCATCATCCTATATATTAATGGAAGATCCTCTGGTTGGTCAAACCTTGGTGATACGAAATATTGTTGATCAGCATAGTTGTATAAGAATAAATACTTTGATGGATCTCTTCTACCTATCCTTATCATCCATATACTCTTAGGTATATCTACAAGACCAATTAATAGTCTATTTGGTTGTGCAACTGGTACAACAATGTATGTGTTATCTTTTTGCCTTATAAAACGGAATACATCAAAAACAAGGACGTATGTATTGTTCTTTGGAGCCTTTAACTCCCTTAGTATACTAAGAGCCTCGTTTTCATCAAATGATGTAAGTATTCTAGCTAGTAGGTTTATCTGGCTACCATTTAGTGTAGCACCATCAGCTAACGTGGCTCTACCAGTATTTACCGAGATCCAGTAGCCATAGTCCCACCAAGAAACAACTAGTGAATCTTTACTAGTATTCTGGTTAAGGAAATCTATTGTATCATACCATGCATAGTTTTTGCTAGGCAAGGGGGCGCCTGCAGCCATTATTGATGGTATCATTGCTCTATGTTCTTGTATTGTATCATAGCCACTGTAAACCACAGGCATGATTACTAGTATGAATAGTATTAACGCGAACAATTTAACAGAAGATTTCTCATATGGTGATACATATCCTCTTTTACGTTTAACCATAATCTTCTTGGAAGGCAATGCACTTAATAAGAAGTATGATGCAAATGCTGAAGCCGTTATTAAGCCTAGACTTGAGGCTACAGCTTCAAAATATGTTGCATTCATATAGGCGTAGAAAGCTATTGCAAAGATGATACTAACCAGTATATGATCGGGTCTACCCTTGTATAAGAGATAAAACACACCTAGTATAGCTAGAAAGAATCCTGTCCAGCCCCACGTCTTAAGAACACCTATAAGCCCGTGAGCAATAAATGCTGGCTGATGCTCCTCGATACTCTGAACCAGAGGACCCGTAGGCACAAACCTTAGTCCTAATGCATATGCATATCTTGCACCTATATGTATAAATCCTAGGCTTAAGCCAGCTATACCAGCTATAACTAGACCAGCTAACAATAATGTATAACGCCATTTCGTTAAAATCTTCCTCTGTATACCGAGATAATAATATCCTATAGGTAATACAAGAGATGCTATAACACCTACACCTATACTTGTCTTGAACGGATACAATCCCAGGGTCTTAAATATTGTTAACGATGGGGAGACCAGAACTATACTTGCTCCGAACACCAATAAATTATTTATAAGGAACTCCTTACTAAATTCCTTCTTAGCAAATACAGGATATAAGGCTAAGTACGTAGTGAAGGCCGCTAACATATAGGAATAACCGCCCCAAAACCACCCAACCAAGGCCATTGATAAACCTGAGAGAATTGCATAGATCCTTCTCTTCTTAACATCTTTTTCTTTAACCATTTTGGAGTACATATATATAAACATGAATACAAATGCTAATGCAAGACCCTCCTTCTCAACAAATCCCACAATAGTTCTATCACTTGCTGCAGGTACTAGTGCATAGAATAAAGCACCAATTATACCTGCTAACTTGCTATCCATTATCTCCTTAACTGCTAGATATGCAAGAAATACAGATATAGCGGCAAATATCAAGGGTTGTACAATGATCCAATCCTTAAGTGTTATCCCTGTAAAACCAATTAAATAATACGTTATAGCTGTCCAGAGAGACGTGCCCGGGTATGTTGAAGTAACGAAATCTCTACCCCATGGATACCAAAATATATGAGTATCCGGGTTTGCACTTGTAAGGGACCACCATGATAGCGGACCATGCTCATAGACATATTTTGCTGTCCAATATTCTATCCATGGATCATTTCCATGAAGCTCCATACCCCAGACTAGAGCTGGTATAGCTCTAATATAGATCGCTATTGCAGTAATTATTATAAGAGCTGCTACTGTGATCCATTTTGTTATCTTCGGTCTCTTCTCAAACCATTCATAAGCATTATAGATAGCCCTTAGGATTGAAGACAAGTCTCTCCTACCTCGCACTAGCATAGACTATTAGCTTACTTGAGTATTTAGAGTTTTTTGGGAACTATAGAATTTTTTAAATATGTGTGTTGTTGAGGTATAATTTAGGGGAGGCCATCATGGGCTTCTTGCCCAATGACGGCTTATAGCCTGTAACCCGTATCTAGTGGTATACGGGAATGTAGCTTCCGATGAGCCACCGAAACAAATGAGGTGGTTAAGGAAGAAGCCCATGCCTGTCCCCATAATCCCGGAAACACCCAAAATATAAAGCATGGGCAACCACTAGTTAGATACTGTTTGGTAGAGAAAACAGTAGTTTAAATTATTTAAGTGTATCCCGTACCGTATTTTTATTTTATCTTATTAGGAGTGCAAGGATGGCTTTTTGCACATGTAGCCTGTTCTCTGCCTGATCCCATACTACACTCCAGGGCCCATCTATGACGTCGTCTGTAACCTCTTCTCCACGATGAGCTGGTAGGCAATGCATGAATATTGCATCTGGTTTAGCCATCTTCATAAGCTTGCTATTCACTTGATAGCTCCTTAGATCCCTTACTCTTTTCTCTCTTTCAGCTTCCTGACCCATACTAACCCATACATCAGTATATACTACATCCGCTCCCTTTACAGCTTCAAATGGATCTCTCTCTATCTCTAGATCAGCCCCCGTTATCGAGGCTATTTCATTAAATTTCTCTAAAACAGTCTTTGCAGGATCATATCCCTTAGGAGAAGAAATAACTAGTTTAGCCCCCAGAACACCTAATCCGAGAAGCAAGCTATGAGCTACATTATCCCCTCCATCACCCACAAAGACTATCTTTAATCTCCTTGGATCACCTTTTTTCTCAAGAATAGTAAATATGTCTGCCAAAGCTTGTGCTGGATGAAGGAGATCGCTTAAACCATTTATCACAGGCTTATCACTATATTCTGCCAGCTCCAACAGTTTTTCATGCTCATAAACCCTAGCCATTATTCCATCTAGGTATCTCGACAAGACTCTAGCAGTATCAGCTATTGTCTCCCCCCTCCCTAACTGGAGATCGCGAGCACTAAGATACATTGCATGGCCTCCAAGCTGGATCATTGCGAGTTCAAAGCTTATTCTTGTCCTAGTACTTGGTTTCTCAAACAATAATCCTAGAGATCTACCTCTTAGTACAGGGATTATATACTCTCCTGAATAGTATCTAGTCTTAAACATTTTTGCTGTCTCTAACATAAACCATAGTTCTTCAGCAGTATAATCAGCTAGTGAAATGAAATCACGGCCTTTAAGAAAGCGAACCATTATCTTCCACCAACATATATGATTAAGCCTCTCACTATAAATGAATAACCTTCCTTTGTAACAACAAACCTAGTAAAATCATGGTTTTTAAAACCCATGTATAAAATTATATAATCCGGTTTATTTGTCTCCCTAACAACATATGTAACTAATGCTCCTGGATATAAGTAGTTGCTTACATTAAAGCGTTTTCCCTCAACTATAATGTAGTGGATTATTATTGGTTCTTCATCATTATTTTTTATAGTGATAAATACATGGGTTTTATTATAAAACGCATTTATATCAACCATAGGAGGGCTCCAGAAAGTAATTCTACTACTATTATTAGGAAGAATTATGTTTGGTAGAAAGAGTGATATAACAAGAAATACTGCAAGCAATGGAATTATATAAAAAGGATTAAATGAAGAACTAGTATCTGATACTGCTTCCAATCCTTACCCCTATATATCTATACTATTTAAATAACGATTTGGGGAACTCTGTTGAAGAGGGACTATTGTATTCTCATAGATGCATTAGGCGATCTAACTGTACGGAAGGGTGGGGTAAAGCCGGGATATCATGAAGGACACTTCATAGCTGCATTAAAGTGTATAGAGAGGGAACATGCTGTAGGGAGAAAAATATTGTCTAAACACCTTGGTATAGGAGAAACGTCTGTCCGCTCACTAATTAAGAGGCTTGCTGAAAAGAACTATGTAACTATAGATAAGGTTGCAGGTGCAATACTTACAGAAAAAGGGATTAAGCTCTTAGAAATGGTAAACAAGTATATGGATATCTATATTGATGAAGTTGGTATACCAGATCTTAACTGGCCTAACACAATCTTTGTAATACTTAAAATCCCGCCACCGCCATCAGATAAAGTTACTGCTATATCTATTAGGGATAAAGCCATCTCAGTAAATGCTAATGCTGCATTAATAGCATTTATTGTTAAGGATAGAATAAAAGTACCTGGATTACCTGAATCAAATAAGCTATACAAAATTATAGTAGAGAAACTAAGCCTTATATGTAGAGAACATTGTAATACAGGGGCTTGTATAATAGTTTATGCTAGTGTTAGAGATAATGAACCATTAAATGTAGCAGGTTTTAAACTTGGATTTGAAATCCTTAGACATATATGCTGGAGGGAAACTTCTTGTTAGTTTTTATTTTACTGATATTGTATTAGATGCTTAGCTAGAATATACTTAGATAAAATAGGATCACTGCTGATGCAAACATTATTATCCATGTAATTGGTTTCCAGGATAATATCTTGCTTCCATCAAGCGGCGGTATAGGTATTAGGTTAAATAATGCAAGCCATGCATTAATTGATGCAGTCCAGTATATGAAGAAGTATAGTAGAGGACTTAACTCGAATAAGTATAACCCAGTGCTAATATACAATATTGTCAAGGCTATGGATATCACAATATTTACTAGAGGCCCTACAATAGCTGTTAATCCTTCAATTCTCTTATTAAATAAGGGATCGTAACGGGGACTCGATATCAATACATATCCCGGTATAATTATCCTTATAAACCCTATTCCTATAAAGGCTAGGAACCCGCTTAGCAATGTAATAAAGAGGCCGAGGGGATCTATAACGTATCTGCTATAACATCCAAGCCTTCTAGCCATATTTCTATGAGCAAGTTCGTGAGGTAGGAAGGCTATTAGTACAGCTACAATTATTATGAAGAATGTTATATAATTCCCTGTGACAACATAGTCTATTCCAACAGCTACAGATATTGCAAGTATTGCTATTAGAAATGATGTTGACTCATTAAGACCTACTAGTTTAGCTAGTGCCATAGCCTCATCAACCTTCTAATAAAGAATTGTTAGTGAGATATTTAAACTATGATATCTCAAGCTAGCATTAGGTGCTAGTGCTTGGGAGAAAGCTCTATCGAAAGCAATAGATGTCTTGTTATAGCAAGGTTTCAGCCCCTTCACTATGGACACCTCCATGTTATCAAGGATTGCATGAAGTGTTGTAAGGAAGTTGTTATCGTAATCGGTATGGCTAGTCAAAGTCACACTCCAGAAAACCCCTTTACTGCTGGAGAGAGAATACTAATGATCAGAGAAACTCTAAAATGGGCAGGTCTCCCACTTGATAAAGTAATAACTGTAACTCTACCTACTATGGAGGTTAGCAGGGTAGCAGTTCACTTTGTAAAACTATATTCTCCACCATTTAGAATAGTTGTTACACTAAATCCTGTGATCCAGCGTATATTTAGTGAAGAAGGCTATGAAGTAAAGGAGCCTCCTAAGATAAAACGAGGCGAATATAGGGGGAGCGTTATTAGGAGGCTCATAGCTGACGGCGATCCCAAGTGGAGAAGCTATGTCCCACCCCCCGTAGCTGATATAATTGAGAAAATAGATGGTATATCCCGAATCAAGATGCTGTATAAGGAGAAGTTACCTGGATACTATCCAGCGTGATCACTGATGAAGCGATTCAGGTGTCTCATGAAAGGATTATGCTGCATGATCTCACCCATTACACTACTATCGTGTGAAGAAATAATTCTTAATATCATAGCCAAGAAACTAGATATAAAGATAAAGATAGATCCTGGCTACCTAGTATTTGATAGGAAGAGCAATAGATACATTGCTTTATCGTATATACTTAATCTAAATAACGGGAAATGCCCGTTTCTTAAAGATAATAAGTGTCTTCTACACAACATATACAAGCCATTAATATGTAGAGCTTTCCCCTACATACCACGCGAGGTTAAGTATCTATATAATGATAGCCTAAAGATCCTTATTGCTAAAGTAAATTATGGGCTATCAATGAAGTGTCCAGTAATAAATAATGACCAGGAGTATCTCAACACATTGTTTAACTTATCCCCGTCTCTAATTGCTAAATACATGCCAGATGAGTATCTAAGTGCATTAGAAATGGAAAGAAAGAGAAGCATTATACTTAGCCTACTAAGTAGTTTATGGCAACAGGACATAGTAGAACTTGTCCCAAATAAAAACAATATCAATAATAACTATAATAGAGTTCTCAATGTTTATGAGTTACTAAGAAAATACTATCCCAACTTACCATATAGACTAGGTATTTATAAGACATTACATGTTCTTAGAAAACTTGCTCCATAAACCCATTATTATATAGAGCATTTATTGAATAAGGTTCTTCTATTAAAGAGCTGGTGACATAGAAACATATGCTGTGTCAAAAACTAATCAACACCTATGTACC
>JAGGXK010000028.1 GCA_021163115.1 Desulfurococcales archaeon
ATTATTGCAGATGCACTAGGCATAGAGCTCTCAGATGTAAAGGAGGGTCAAGAACCAGTTATAACAGACAAAGACCTTGTCTATCGAAACAATGTTTTCCCAGCAGGAACAGTTATAGGGCTTAAAGGCTATGGTATAGGAATAATTGATGAAAAGGAGATCATTAGAATAGAATTCCACGCGTATCTTGGAGCTCCAGAGTATGAAGAGATAAGGATTAAGGGAGCAAATTATAGCATCTCATGGAGGAGTACAGGAACCCCTGGAGACCAAGCAACAGCTGCAGTAGTATTATCCATTGCAGAAAAGATAAAGGAATATCCGCCAGGATTAATAACAATAGCGGATCTTATACCCTTTAAGCCACGCATTAAAACACCTACTAGGAAATACTAATAGATATAAACTGATAAATCTTTGATATGGTTCTTTTAAGAGAACAATAGGCTAACTAGGTACAAGCTAGGAGAGGTGAAAATACCCGTCTTTGAAAAATGGTATAGCAGCAGTATTATATCAGACTTCCTAGATGTTTAAAGGCTCCGTATTATTATGGTATATGTCTCTCCATTTATCTCCCATTCCTTCTTGTATCCCTGTACATTAGCTAGGAGGTTTTCATTACTTGTAAAGACTAGCTTGTCTGCTCTGGTTTCTCCAGCGATATAGTTTCTACGCTGTTCAAGTAGTTCTATATGCTCCTTTGGTGCAAGAACGTATACCTCGATTTTAGCATCCAGTGGCAGGTCTAGTTCTTTCCTCATAACCTGTATTCTTCTTACAACATCCCTGGCTAGCCCATCAATTATCTCTTCTCTAGATAGTTTTGTATCAATGACTATGCTTCCCCAATCTGTCTCAACTACAGAGTATCCTGCTATATACACAGGTATTATCTTGACATACTCTCTTGTTAATACTATATCTTCTCCATCTATGACTACATGATGTTCTCCCTTAGATATTATATCACGTGCTATAATGTCTTGGTTAGCATTAATGTACTCAATTATCTTCCTTGCCAGCTTCTTGTATACAGGCCCTAGTTTGCTGTAAACTGGTTCAACACGGTATCTCAATAGCCTACTTATTTCTTCAGCAGCTTTTACAGATACCTTCCTAGCATTAACCACCGAAGCTACTACATCACTATAGCGCGTAACTATGTCTTCTACAGCCTTATCACTTGTATAGACTATTACCTCACGTACTGGTTGACGGAGCTTAATACCTGCCTTCATACGTGCTGCAGCTGAGGCTTCATAGACCTCCTTTATAACCTCCATTGCATGTTCTAGTTCCTCATTAATGTATTCCTTACAAGGTTTAGGCCATGTAGTTAAATGTATAGTTGCTGGTGTATCTGGTTCAGCCTTCCTTATAAATTCCTGGTAGATCTTTTCTGTGAAGAAGGGTATAAATGGTGCTGCAAGCACTAGCCATGTCTTCAATACATAATATAGTGTCGTATATGCTGCTAGCTTATCTGGAGTGTTTTCCTCAACCCATACCCTAGGCCTTATTAGTCTTATATACCAGCGGCTAACATCTTCTACAATAAATCTTCTTAGCTCACGAGCTGCTTCATGTACATAGTATTTCTCTAGGGCATCTGTTACCTTATCTACTAGCTTATTTATTCTTGATAATATCCATTTGTCTTCGAAACGAAGATGTTCCCTATATTCTTCTATAGTATACTTGCTTGGATCAAATCTATCTAGGTTCATATAAGTTGATGCAAACACGTATACATTCCAGGCTATAGATAGATCTCTTCTAACCTCATCTATGTATTTCCAGGAAAACCTTAGATCCTCCCATACAGTATTTTGTAGAACCCATAGCCTTAAGGGATCCCTGCCAGCTCTTGCTATGGCCTCGTCTGTACCAACATAGTTTCCTAGACTCTTATGCATCTCCCTGCCTTTCTCATCTAGTGCAAAGCCGTGTACCAGTACTGTACGGTAGGGTGCTTTATCAAAGCCTATAACCCCTGATCTTAATAGGCTGAAGAACCATCCACGTATCTGGTCATGCCCCTCTGTTATGAAGTCTACCACTATCTCCTTGGGATCAAGTTTTTCTGGATGCCCGCGTGTAGCATAGAATGATATACCACTATCAAACCATACATCCATAACATCGGGTACACGCTTCATCTCTAAGCCGCAGTATGGGCACTTAAACGTGATCTTGTCTACCCATGGCTTATGTAGCTCCCTAGGCTCTACACCACTAAGTTTCTTAAGCTCCTCTCTACTCCCAATAACAACTCTGTGTCCATTTGGACAGACCCATATTGGTAATGGGGTTCCCCAGTATCTTTGCCTACTCAACACCCAGTCCTGTAGATTATCTAGAATATGGTGGAGACGCTCCAGAGCCCATTTAGGTATCCAGTTTACCTTCTCAGCCTCTCTTACTAGCTTCTCTTTAAGCCTTGTTACCCTTAGTATCCACTGCCTTGTAGCACGTAGTACTACCGGTGTCTTACATCTCCAACATACAGGGTACCTGTGTTTAATAACTCCGGCATATAGTAATGCACCTAGTTTGCGCAGATCCTCTATGATCTCTGAATTAGCTTCACGCACATGCTTGCCAGCATACTTGCCCACTTCACTTGTAAATCTCCCCTCATCATCTACAGGAGAGACTATTTCGTCCACACCTATCCTCTTAGCTACAATATAGTCTTCAAAGCCATGTCCAGGAGCAGAGTGTACAAACCCTGTACCCTCATACAATGTAACAAACTCCTGAGCCATCACTATACGATGATATTTCGCAACTCTTTTCTGTAGATCAAGTATATCTTCTAAAGGATTCTTGTACTCGAGGTTCTCGAGATCTTTACCTGGAAACTCATCGATAATTTTATAGTCTTTTATACCAGCCTCCTTCATAACAGCTTCTAACCGTGCTTTAGCGAGAACATAGGTTTCATCACCTACACGTACCTTAACATAGATTGCTTCCGGGTGTGCCATAACAAACATGTTTGATGGAAGAGTCCATGGCGTTGTCGTCCATATCAATAAGTATTCCTTATCTTTTCCCTTAATAGGGAATTTGACATATATGCTAGGGTCTTCCAGCTCATGATACTCGATCTCGTATTCAGCTAGAGTAGTGGAGCATCTTGGACACCAATATACAACGCGATACTCATTATCAACTAGGCCTCTCTCATACGCCTTCTTTATAAGCCACCAGCCAGCCTCAATGTAATCATCACGGAGTGTGAGATACGGGTTCTCCCAGTCCATAAATACTCCTAGCTCCTGGAACCACCTAGTCATAGACTTTATATTATTTAAAGCAAACTTCTTACATTCACCAATAAACTTCTCTACACCAACACGTTCTTCAATCTCCTTCTTTACACGTATACCAAGTCTCTGCTCAACCTTTACCTCTATAGGCAGTCCATGGCAGTCATAACCAGGTTTATCATAGACGCGATATCCCTGCATCCTTTTAAACCTGAGGATAAGATCCTTAAGTGATTTGTTCCATGCAGTTCCTATATGTGGGATATCTCCAGATGGGTAAGGAGGCCCATCTATAAACAAGAATGTTTTCTCTTTCCTAGAATTCTCCTCCTTAATAAGATCATAGATCTTGTTTTCTCTCCAAAACTTTTTAACCCATTCTTCAACATCATGTGGGATATAATATCCCTCCAATTTTCCTACAACAGGCAATTGGTACACCCACAATGCCCAAGTTAGTACTGTTGATAAAAATAACAATAACTTCTATATTATAAAAACTGCTGTTGAGAAGAGGCGTAAGAAATGCTAGAGGATCATGTTGATATCCAGGTTATATACCTAGTATTGTATGATCATATGGAACAAGAACTCCCCTAGGCAGGGATACCTCTCTAAGCTCTTTCATGGACTCTGTAGTTGTGTGTACTATAGCTAATATAGAGTCTTGATTCATCATCTCTTTAAGCTTGAGTGCTTGTGATACCGATGTATGTCCGAGTATGGGAGATAGATCTGATTTGTTGCTTGGCAAGGTCACCTCATGGATCAATAGATCTACGTTATTGAGTAGATTAATGATGCCTCTTGTTGGCATAGTATCCGCTGAATAAACTATCCGTTTCCCACTAACCTCAATATAAAGCCCATATGTTTCTATAGAATGATTTACTGGAATAGGCTTAAGGAAGAATGATCCAATCCTTAATCCATCTAAAGGTATTTCAATAAATACTACATTAGATCTTATAGACCTAGGCAGAAGCTCTACAATGTTACCAAGCCCTCTATAAACACCTCCAGCAGCAGCTAGGACTAATTTATTACATCCTCGGATAGATGATCTAACAACTGCATCAAACAAGCCGTTATAGTGATCCATGTGTAAATGAGAGATATATACCAGGGTAAAATCACATAAAGTATACCCGTGTTGCTCTAGTCTCTGTCCACACCCCTCTCCAAAATCAAGCACTATCCTTTCCTTACTAGTCTCTATTAATATACAGTTCATTGCCCTACCTGGTACTCCACCAGCTCCTGCTGTTCCTAAGAAGAATATCCTAGGCATCTAAATAGCCCCTCTTGTTACATTTACTTACTTATCCCCAAATTATAGAATTAAAGAACTTTCTATAGAAATAAATCCTGGTAAAAAATCTTTACAAAATTGTCGTCTTAAATAATTACTAAATAATAGTAAAGTGGTGAATTACTTGTCTTGAATCCTAAGTCTTGTAAAAAACCTAGTTACCGGCTACCATTTTTAATGAGTTAGCAAATCAAATAAAGTATAACTAGGTAATGGAACCTGTAATTACACAGTATCTATTTCTGTATCGTGGTTGGATATGTCTGTTTTTATTTAATCTAACCTCTATTCTTTTACAATTGGTGAAAAGAATATGTGTAGGCTAACTGCCTTCTCTGTTACAAGAGAGGGTATAGGAATTGCTTTTAAAGTTCTTGATGCACTCATAGAGGCTGCTAGTAACGATCATTATCTTATAGATCTTGGTAGGGATGGAAAACATTGTGATGGATGGGGTTTTGTAGTATTAGCTGATATGGATGGGTGGAGAATATGTTATAACAGGGGATATGTAGGTGATTCTAATAGCTCTAGCTGTACTGAAAACCTTAAAGGACTAGCAGAGACCGTTGACCATGTTAAGCAAATGATCTCTTCAGCTAGAAGATCAACTGTAATAGTGCATGCCAGGAAAGCTGGTAGAAGAGAGCCCCTTGGCTTATTCCATACCCATCCATATAGCTATGTATTAACAACAAATAGTAAGCATGAAAACCTGTTCTTTGCACACAACGGGGGAGTACGTAAGAGGGATATTCTAAAGGAACTAGGTATAGAAAATGAAGAACTGTATACAGACTCATATACAGCACTCCTATATATAGCTCACAAACTATCCCATGAAGAAGATCTTGTGAAGACCCTAACCTACATAGCAAAAACGTATACTAAGAAAAGCAGCGGCTTCAATACAGCACTATTAAGGATAAAGGTTGATGGCGAGCCTTTAGAAAATAATGCATTGCTATATATAATAGGATATATTCATCCAGATGCTGATAAAAAACTTAGGAAATACTATGAGCCATTATTGTTTACTGGCAATGGTATTGTAGGATACATGTCTTCAACAATGAGGGATATTCTTTCAAGAAATAAGTCTCTGGATCTAGAGTACATAACTATTGATCACTATGTTATAGGGGTAAATGTTAATGCAGAAATAGTCTTCAAGAACCATATGGATTCTCTTTAAGACATCTACCGCAGGATCCTAATTGCAACCAGTATACATGCTTTGATATTATAGCATGTATGAATTTCCCCTTTTTCAATAATTTCAATATATCCTTTTTCAAGGAGTTCTTCTAGTTTATCTAGGAAGGGGGAATTAGGGTTTAGGACATATATTATAGTAGTATTTGTTCCTCTCATACTATATAGGAACTCCAGCGGGTTAGATGGTTGCTTAAATACTTGGTCAAGGCTTGGGTATATATTAAACCCTTCTAATACCATTAATCCATATATATTGCCGAGTACAGGGGCTTTCTGAGATACTTCAATATATATAGGAGTTTTGGTGCCATACTTTGTTTTTATATAGTTTACGGTATCTATGTATGGTTTATTAAGGCAATTATTTTCTGCCATATACTTGTATACTATTAGCAGATTTACAAAAGGCCATCCAATAACTAGGAACACTACTATAAGTGATATTATTCTTGATAAATATCTAGAGATAAACAATTTGTTTATGTGTCTAAGCCTTTGATAGACCTCCATTATTGATGTAGAGAATAGTAGTGATTGTAGGGGAAACATTTGTTGAAGATAGTGTGGTCCCCACGCGAATCCTGCTGGGTTCATGGTCATTGCCCCCTTGGTACCTATTGCGAGAACAAGTATCGTTATAGCCATGTACAGTAGTATCCCGGCTACAACTCTATTCTTTCTAGCAGCATATAGGATCATAATAGCTGATATTGTTAAGTATACATAGAAGATCCTTGTAGATAATAGGTAGCCTAGGGAGAGAATAGGCACACTAGCTGCAGTCATTGATATATACTCTACAACAAGGAATATAACTCTCCTAAAATATTCAGCGACAGTTATCCCACTGCCTAGCCCAGTCCATCTTGCTTTAAACATGTATATTATAGAGCCAAATGGTATTATTATATTGTATATAACCATGTTTATATAGCCGATAATAAAGCCTAGAAAGATAAACTTTAGATTTCCTCTAATAATACTAAATACTTCTCTTCCATATACCCAGTAAAGAAGTATTATTACCCCTGTATAGGAGGCAATAACTGATGGATGGGATTGTAAGGCAAAACCTATGGATAAACCTGTTAGAAACCAGTACTTCCTATACCTTCTCTTATATGCTAGTAAAAACATGTAAAGGGATAGTGTAAAGAAGAAAGGCATAAGGCTTGCTGACCAACCTACATGGCTTGAGACTAGGATATGGGTTGGTGAAAAACACAGAGCCATAGATGCTAGTAATGCCTTTTTTCTATCATTTAAAAGACTATATGTGATCCTATAAACCAAGGGTATTGTTAAACTAGCTAGAATAGATACAAGTAACCTAAAAGATATAACTGAAGGTATTAGCAGGTAGAAAAGTGCAGCCATGTAGTTGTAGAGTGCTCCAATAAAAGCTGCATTATTCGTTAATGGATAATAACCTAGCCTAGCTATAGCATAAGCTCTTATATCCTCTCCAAGCTCATCAAATCTATAAATAGGGTATTGATTTAAATAGATCAGTCTAATAAGAAATCCTAAGGCGAATAAGGCCAGATCTAATTTTATGTTCTTTATCAATGTTTTCACATCGATCTCCTAAATGAGATCAAGGGTTATGGTAGGCTCTTCATGTACTGGTGTTTTTAGTATTAGGTTATTTGTGTATATTGCTTGTTCTATACCAATACCTTATTTTTCTCAACAACCCTATTAGTTCCTTAGGTACTACCAAAGCCATGGGGTTTACTATACCATGGACAACCTGCTTTATAGACTACCATATTTCCCTCCAAGATACGGTCCTGAATGGGGTAGTGGCGGGATCTTTGGCTTAAAATACCATAGAGGTACACTATATTTCAACCTAGCATTCGAGGCTAATGCATACTTCATTAGAGAGGATAAAACATCTATTTACAGGTATGAAATGGTTGGTTATCAGCCTGTTTCTGGCGGTGATACATATAATGCAGTGGACTCTATTGATAACTACATCTATTTTGGTGGATGGGTCCATGCACCAGCAAAGTATCTAGGCCGTGGAGAAAGAGGTGCAACAATATCTTTTGTAAACAAGTATAGTCATGTACATGAATACAATGTTGACAATGATCAGGTTAGACTCTTATGGAAGGAGAACATTCATCATCCAACAGACTGGGCTGGAGAAGTCTCAGAGATCATATATAATCCTGTAGAAGACGATCTACTAATAGCTAGAGCTGACGGCATGACTAACCTAGGTGTATATAAGCTAGACCGTAGAACAGGCCATACAGGTCTTGTAAGCAAAAACCTGCTCTAAAAGGGGCATTATACCTTGACTATGCATGTTTTGATATATTTGGTGGATTCAATATAGAGGCTACTGGAATACAATGTATAGATCCTGTTGAAGAAAAAGTTGCTGAAACCTCTATAGATCAGGACAATGCATCTATTGATGGAGAATATACTGTATACCCACTTACAGGAACTGCTGCATCAGCATATAACAGGTTCTTCTTATTTATAAAGGGAGGTGTTCTTGTAGGAAACCGTTCACCACATCCGTAGCTTCATGTATTGAACTGTATCTTTTCGTATCTGTTACGGATGGGTTCATCACGGCGACGCTCTGGCCCCCTCACCCCAGCCCGTCTCAGACTAGGGATCTCGGGAACCAGAGCCCACTAATATTTCATACACAAGTGAAGGTTTATAAGTTTTAAAAATACACAGACACACTGCCCCAGCCTACCCAATAGCGTTGAGGGATATAGAAAGACACACAAAGACACAGAAAGCCATAATCTAATGTTTCTGCCCCATTGATCCACATGTTGAGCCTATGAGGTTCCTGAGACTATTTGATTTCGGGCTCTCA
>JAGGXK010000079.1 GCA_021163115.1 Desulfurococcales archaeon
GATGTATACAGTATATTCAAGTATTTATCAAGAAGTGAATATGGTTTTGTTGAGAGAATAATCCCGGTGTTTAAAGTTGTTAATACAAATTATGATGAAATACTGGAAGGAATAAGGGATCTAATATCTCGTTTTAATGTGAAAGAAATATGTTTAAGGATTAGAATAAGAGGTGTTAGAGGACTAAGTATGAGACTATGGGCTGGTATAAAAGAAGTTCTTCTTAAGAATAATGTAAGGCTTGATAAAAGATCTAATTATTGTATTTATGTAGAGTCTGTGGGAGAAATTACTGGTATCTCAATAATCCCTAAGGATATGGATAAAGTTCATAGGAGGAAATCTCTTTAAATAAACCCTTTATTATACTGTGGATGTGAGTAGTGGGCTGAAAGTATGTCCTCCTGGGATCTACTTCAAGAAGAACTAAATAAGCCAAGTATATTTAGGCAGAAAGAGAGTCTTATGCCTGAATTCCTCCCCGATCGCCTACCTCATCGAGAGAAACAGATACGTGAATTAGCTGTATTCTTTAAACACTTGATATCAAGTCCTGGGGGTTTTTCTCAGAAAGTATTAATTGTGGGAAGAGTGGGGACGGGAAAGACTGCTACAGCCAGGATCTTTGGTAGAGACTTTGTACGATTTGCCAAACAAAAACATCTAGACATTCGCTATATACATGTAAATTGTTACAGAAATAGAACACTATATAATGTCGTGTTAGAGCTTGCAAGGCAGCTGGAGGTGCCTCTACCATCCCGTGGCTTGTCTGTTCAAGAAATGTATAAAGCCGTTCTTTCATACCTTGATGAAACCAATACATATGCTATAGTAACACTTGATGAATTCGATTACTTCGCAAGAATAGCTGGAAAGGAATCTGTGTATTTTCTTGCAAGAACCTATGATGGATATCCAGATATGATTAAGAGATTAAATTTCATATTCATCACTAGAGATCCAACAGCCTTAGCGCTCCTAGATAGTGCAACCGAGAGCTACTTACTTAGGCATATTATCAGGTTTGATCCCTATACAAGCAATGAACTATACGATATACTATCGTATAGAGCCCAGCTAGCGTTCTATGAAGGAGTTATTGATGATAATATTATTAGATTTATTGCGGAAGCCTGTGGTAGAGATAGAGGTGGTGATGGTAATGCAAGGCAAGCTCTACAGGTTCTGTTGCTTGCAGGAGAGGCGGCTGAGAAAGAGGGTTCTATGACTATAACGATGGAACATGTACGCAAGGCTTTATCTATTGTATCTCCAGATATTATACGGTTTGCAGATTCAATACTCTATCTACCTCTTCATGAATTAATACTCCTATGGGCTATAGTAAGACTTCTTAGGAGAACAGACAAACCTCATGTAAAAATGGGTGATGTAGAGAAAGAATATGTGATGCTCTGTGAGATGTTGAATGAAACACCCAGACGGCATACCCAGGTGTACGAGTATATTACAAACTTGAAGAGGGTTGCAATAATCAATGCAAAAGTAAGTGGAAAGGGGCATCGTGGTAGGACAACATTAATAAGCATAGATTATGGCCCCCTAGATGCCTTAGAGAGAATGATAGAAGATCTCATAAGGAAACGTAAGACGGAGGTAAATATGTTTGGAGCCTGATGATAAGTGTAGGATGATAATTGATGTATTAATTAAATATGGTGAAGTAAACATAACTAAAATTGCTCGCTTAACAGGGCTTCACTACCACATAGTTGCTAAAAAATTGCAAGAACTGCAGGCAAAGGGTGTGGTTGAAGAAAGAAGATTTGGTAGACTAAGATTATTTAGATTAAAGGGGCGTTTATGGGGAGAAAAATAGGTCTTGTTATAGCTTATAATGGAGAACTCTTTCAAGGTTTTCAAAGACAACCTCATGGAAATACTATTGAAAATAGTATTGAAGAAGTATTGCTAAAGCACAAAGTCATTAATCAAAGATTTTCCCCAGAAATACAATATAGTGCTGCAAGTAGGACAGATAAAGGAGTCCATGCAATACATCAAGTTATATCCTTTAATACAGATTACAATCCAGATAAAGTGGCTGATATTATAAACAATGATCTATTCCCCCGAATAGTTGCATGGGGATATTTCACTCCTCCATGGGATTTTAATGCAAGGCATTGGGCTCTTGAACGAATATATATCTATGTAATAGATAAGCCCTTAGATATATCAAAAAACATTATTACTGATTGCGGATCTAAGCTGAGAAGCAACATTTCCTTAGTTATTAAATACTTAGTCTTCGCGGATAAAACAATGTTAGTGTTCAGGTCACGAGGTTTTTCTAAAGGGGAAATTAGAAGAATTGTTAGCTGCATTCTTGGGCTAAGAAATCTTGCAGATCCAAGATATCTTGCTCTATTATATGTATCATATCCTTTCCCTATACAATATGATCTTAAGATACTCAAAGATTTCCTAGGGTATAATAGGGATCATGTAGTATTTAATTTCATTAATAAAAATATATGGATAACCAATCCTTACCTGCTCTTAAACTTCTTGTAGTATGTAAGAACCTCCCTAGCTTTAGGGCCTGCCAGATACTTAATCATATCTTCAGTTAAATCATAGCCTAATGCTATTCTTGCTGCATATTTAGGGTTAGATATAAATATTACGTGGAGATAGGGTATGACATCACTTTTTATCGTACTCCTTGATGTAAGTAGTCTTGACGCTAAGGCTTTTGCAACTCCTTCTCTAATCTCTCTAGTTCTCTTTGTCTTAGCTAGTAAGGTTATTTTCTGGGGAAAAGAAAACTTTGTCCACCTATACTTATAGATTTTTCTTGCAAATGCTACACCAGGCCCGGCTAGATCAAATACGTAGCTTAACAGATCCCAGCTTCCTGTTTTCCTGATCCTGCCTAAATAGACGTCTGCTCTACTTAATGCTTCATAGGCCCTCCAAAGCTCTTCAGGATCAGTATAGTGTCTTGGTATATTCTCGTTAATCCACTCTAGAAGCGTGTCGTAATCAACATTTGCCTGGCTAATAGCTGTTTTTGCTTGCCATACATACTTGGCGTTGAATAGGTTTCTTAAAGCTTCAAAAGGTGTATACTCTCTATTCCTGTATGTTACAAGGTTCTGGACAAGTTGAAGAGTTACTTTCTTATAACCTTCTCCAACAGCTTGTAAATCATTTATAGCACTTCTTAGATCACCCTCACTTCTCTTAGCAATAAACTTGAGTGCGTCATCATCGCATTCAAGTTTTTCTGCAGCACATATTCTCTTTAATACCTGGTATACATAGCGTTCAGTCAGCCTATTAAATGCTATAAGCTTAGCTGCATCTCTCAAAGGCCTCAATCTCGGATTCCATGGATCATTAGCTGTCATTACTATTGGGTGCTTTGAAACTTCAATTAAACGAAGTATTGCGTCAAGAGCTCCTCGATCAGCTGTTGCAGAAATACCATCAACTTCATCCAATAATATGATCTTTCCACGAGCAAATAGGCTTCTTTGTCTTGCTGCGATCCCTACTATTCTCTCTATATCTTGTCTCCTCCTAAAATCGCTTGCATTCATTTCAACAAGTTCAAAACCATATTCGTTAGCTGCTGCTTCAACAAGGCTAGTTTTACCACAACCAGCTGGACCATAGAGTAGTGTAGCTTTTTTTGAAGGCTTACCTGATATCCATGATTTTAGCCAGGCTATAAACTCTTGTTTAGCCTTATCTTGGTCTACTACATCTCCTAGCCTTTTAGGTCTATACTTTATAATCCATGGTATTCTCTTGGACATCATTACACCTTTAGTTTCTTACCTATAAATGCTAATCTTGCAAGAAGGGCATTTAGCTGGATCTCATCATCAGCTCCTTCTACAAGTCTAAATTGGATCTCCCCAGCATAGTCAGCTATCATTATCCTGAATTGCTCTGGCAGCTTTAATTCATTACTAAATATCTCTCTATGGATCTGCTTAATTACATCAAGCCCTGAAAGCCCGTAATTGATCATTAGCTCTCTAAGCTTGTGTCTTGATTCCTCGAATTTTCCATCAAGAGCTAGTTTAAGCATTTCCCTAACTTCTCTTGGATGAGCTAGGCCAACAACTTTGTATACAGTCTCTACAGTAACATGTCCTATGGCGGCAGCTGCCTGGAGTACATTTATTGCTCTTCTCATATCTCCCTCACTAATCTCGTGAATAGCTTCTAGAGCCTTTTCATCATAGGATACGTTCTCTTGCTCAGCTATCCATTTAAGCCTGGAAATAACATCCTCTTTCTTTAATGGCGTGAATCTAAAGACTGCACACCTACTTTGGATTGGTTCAATAATTTTGCTTGGATAATTAGCTATAAGGATGAATCTTGTTGTAGCAGTATACATCTCCATAAGTCTACGCAATGCTTGTTGTGCATCCGCTGTCATATTATCTGCTTCGTCTAGAAGAACTATCTTGAACGGGATCTTTCCTGGTACACGCGTTCTAGCAAATTCCTTTACTTTACTCCTAATAACATCTATTCCACGCTCATCCGAGTTATGAAGTAATACCGGTATTTCGCCAGCAAAGAACATATTGCTTCCAGGTACGCTAACATCGTATACGTAATCATTATACTCGACCACCTTAGTCTCAACGACTTTTAATACATGGAGGTCGGAATTGACGAGTACATATAACTTATGGTAGGTTTCCCTACTTTCTCCATCTAGGAGGCTAGTATCGATCGAGTTCATTATTTTCAGCAATTTATCTTTAGAAACAGCTTCTTTTCCTTCATATAGCTGGTGTCTTAATATATACCTCCAATTAATTTTTATAGCTTTTTCATTCTTCTTAAAGAATCTTATGAAGGGCTTTGCAGGCAATAGATCACCTTTTCTGTACCTCATTTTATCTTTCCATATAAGCCTAGATTCTTTACTATATATTGAACTCTCTATTCCTGATATCCTTGCTAGCCATGTTGCATCGATTAATAGTTCTTTTGAAGCACTAGTTATTCTTACAACCGAACCCCATTTACCAGCACCATCTCCTATGGCTAATCCTTTGAGATACTCTATACGTTTATCCAGCGGTAACTCATATACCGTGGATGGTATGCGTTTATTTCTTGCATTAAGTTCTCCATCATTATATGTTTCTTTTTCTAAAAATCTTGCCAGAGCTGTATATAGTAATCTAATATGTTTTGCAGATTTTCTATTTCTGTCAAACCCTGAGCTAACCATATTAACGTATACTGGTATATGGTATTTACCAGCTATTTCTAGTATGCGTTTTTCAAGATATTCTTCTTTCGGATATCCTATCGTTAAAATTACTTGACCACTTGTATATATTCCACTGGTGTTCTTCTTGTATCCCAAAGCTCCTTCGGCGGTATATAATCCTAGCAACCATGTAAAATCGTTATCTAATATTATTTTCTTCTTGGCCTTAATCTTTTTAGAATCTCTTACAATGTATTTCTCTAGATCTATGCTCATTGGTTTACCACGTAATTTTGATATGAATGATATGACATGATCTCCTGGTTTTATTTCACTAGCTTTTTTCTCAACTATATCGCCATGGTCATTTATAGTCATTATTGAATGATTTCCTGTTAACTTTAGTTTTCCACCTCTAATCTTAAGCTCTATAATATACGGTACTCTATGTCTTATTACCCAGGAAACCTTACCCCATTTAACTCTACCAGTTTCTTTATCATAAGTTAATACTTCTAGATTGTTTACTTTACAGTATTCGCCGTCGCCATACTTAATGATTTCTCCATTATTATTGAAGTATATCTTGTCTAGTTCGTCGAAACTTGTTCGAAGTATTTTACCATTTATGCGTACAAGTATAGGTGTGTCTTTTGCTACCGAAGCATTTAGTTCAAGCATGTATCTTAAATAATCCTCGCCATATAGATCATGAGCTAGACAGTGGGCAGCTGTGGTCTTTCCTGTACCAGGTGGGCCAGCAAATAATAAGTGGGGCATGTTCTTTTCTTGTACAAATCGTTTAAGCCTTGCAACTATTTCATCTTGGTTGACTATTTCATCAAGGGTTCTTGGCCTATATTTTTCAGCCCATAAAAGCTCTGCTAAAGCTTCTCTTGGAGCGCGTGAACTCATAATTGATACCTCTTACTTACTCCATTATTTCCTATATACAATATTATAGTGTCTAACGCCGAGGCTTTATATGTATCCATATAATATAATTATCAATTAAGAGTGGGCAGAAAATGCCTATCTTGACATCTGCGGCAAATCTCTTGGCAAAACTATGTCTTAATCTTCTTAAGAGAGAATATGAAGAGGACTATGTAAGGGTCATAGTGTTAGAGGATATTGGCAAAATATTTGTTCCTGAAGGCGTTGTTGAACTTACACGTGGTACAGAGTATTCTCTTCCTAGATGGATAGCACAAGAACTCGTTGACAAGGGCGTTGTTGAACTTAAGGAAGGAGAAATAGGATTAGAGCGATTAGCCAAAATAGCTTATAATGAAGAATCTACTATGAGGAAACCTGTCTTTGTAAAACTATACCCGTATTTCTACCATCTTATAATAGATGAGGTAAGGAAGCTTTATGAGAGGCTTGAGGCAGAGAAAACACCATTGATATTATCCGATGTACAGAAGTATGAGAACTATATATCAACGATCGGAAAGATCAGGGTTAGAAAATTAATAAATCTTCTCCTTGTAGAACCACCTGAAGACATGTTTACTAAGTTGTCTGAGGAAGAAAAAATACTGTATATCATGCTTAAAAACATTCTCGCCTACTGGCTTAAGAGCCTGAGAATAGAAAAGGGTTAGTAAAACAATATAGTTACTAGATAAAGAGTTTGGAGAGTATCTAGGAATGGGTATTGAGGTAGTTGAAGAAAAAGGTGTTCCTAGATCAAGTGATCTTAAGGAGAGATTTAAGGATTTCTTAACAAATTTTGTAGACCGAAAGACAGGAGTTTATAAGTATAGGGAAAGACTAAGTACAATGGCTATTATGGGTTTAAAGAGTCTTGTAATAGATTTTAATGACTTACTTATATATGATATGGAGTTAGCCCATGTGGTTGAGAACTACCCAGATATGGCTATAGAGGCTGCAAGTCTTGCAATAAAGGAGATTCTTCAGAAAGAATATCCAGATTATGCTGAGACCATAGAAAAGTTTTATCCAAGGTTTAGGGAGCTTCCTAGGTTATTAAAGATTAGAGAACTTGGTAGTGAGTATATAGGGAAACTTGTCTCTATTGAAGGAATACTTGTTAGGATGACTCGTGTAGAAGCAAAGATGGTTAAAGCAAGGTTTCTCCACATAGATTGTGGACAGGAATTTGATTGGCCCCAATTTGGTGAGCTTGGCGAGAGACTAGAAAAACCTCTTGTATGTCCTATATGTGGTAAGGCTGGAAGGTTTCAGTTATTAATGGATAAATCAAGGTTTATTGATTGGCAAAAAATAGTTGTTCAGGAGAGACCTGAAGAGATCCCTCCAGGCCAAATGCCTAGGAGTATAGAAATTATACTTACTAGTGATCTGGTTGATATAGCTCGTCCAGGAGACAGGATTACTATAACTGGTATACTAAGAGTTATGCCAACTGGAGCAGCTATGCGTGGTACAGGAAAGGCTGTTTTCGGACTATATATTGATGCAAACCATGTTGATGTTCAACAGAAGGTTTTAGAGGAAATAGAGATTACTAGAGAGGATGAAGAAAAGATCAAGCAAATGGCTAGAGATCCGTGGATCAGGGAAAAGATCATTGCTAGCATTGCTCCATCAATTTATGGCCACTGGGATATAAAGGAGGCAATAGCTCTCTCCCTTTTCAGCGGCGTACCTAAGATACTAGAAGATGGTACTAGAATACGTGGTGACATCCACGTACTCTTGGTTGGTGATCCTGGTTTAGGGAAGTCAATGTTATTACAATATGCGGCAAGAATAGCGCCAAGAGGGATATATACTAGCGGCAAAGGATCCACAGCCGCAGGGCTTACTGCGGCAGTACTACGTGATAAACAGACTGGTGAATACTATCTTGAGGCAGGAGCACTTGTTATTGCTGATGGAGGAGTGGCTATTATTGACGAGATTGATAAGATGCGTCCAGAGGATAGAGTAGCTATTCATGAAGCTATGGAGCAACAGATGATCAGTATTGCTAAAGCAGGTATTGTTGCAAGGCTTAATGCTAGAGCATCAATACTTGCTGCAGGCAATCCTAGGTTTGGCAGGTATGATATCAGCAGGACAGTAGCTGAAAACATTAATTTACCACCAACGATTCTCTCTAGATTCGACTTAATATTTATAATAAAGGATGTTCCGGAGGAGGAGCTTGATAAAAGAATGGCTAAACACATACTATATGTCCATAAGGAAGCTGATAAAGTTAAACCTATTATACCTCCTGATATGCTCCGTAAGTATATTAGTTATGCAAGACGTTATGTTAGGCCCAGATTATCTGAGGGTGCTGCAAAACTTCTTGAAGATTTCTATGTTATGATGAGGAGATCGGCTACAGGAAAGGATTCACCAATCCCTATAACTGCTAGACAACTTGAAGCTCTTGTAAGACTGGCTGAGGCTCATGCTAAAATGGCTTTAAAGACTATGGTTACGGAAGAAGATGCTGAAGAGGCTATAAGGCTTATGACTATGATGCTCTCCACCGTAGGAATAGATGTTGAAACAGGTAGAATAGACATTGATACACTAATGCTTGGGAGACCAAGGAGTCAACAGGAGAAACAGAAATTGTTTATGGAGATACTTGATGAATTAATTGAGGAGAGCGAGGATGGTAGGGTAAAAATAAAGAAGCTTAAAGAAGTTGCTAAGGAGAAGGGGTTAGCAGAAGACTATGTAAAAAGAATGATCAATATACTTAAGAGACAGGGAGAAATATATGAACCCGAACCAGGTTACATAGCTAAGGTTTAGCTAAAGCGTTAAATTTAATAAAAGTATATAGATTCTACCCTAGTAGAGGTGTATGTTGGAACATAGTTCCTTAAACTAGTAAGGTGAACCAGGGTGGCAGAAGAAGAACCAGTATATGTAATAAAGATAGGTGAGAAAGAAATTGAGATAAATGAGGATACACTCAAAATTATAAGAGAGTATGTACATACACCACTAAGCCTTGAAGAACTAGCTAGAAAACTTGGTCTAGAAAGCTGGGATGAAGCCTATGAATTCATAAAGAAGATTCCAGCATGGATTATATGGACTCCGCCAAGTCTATGGAAATATAGAGTAGGCTGGATAAAAAGAAGAGAGGAGCATTTAAAATAATATGCTAACAACGTATTCCTAATAACTATTTATAATTGGGGCCGTCGTCTAGCCTGGCAGGATGCGGGCCTGGGGAGACTCCCCGCTGCCAGGCGGGTTCCTAGAACGCCCGTATACTCTTTAGAGTAGGGTAAGGCCCGGGGTTCAAATCCCCGCGGCCCCACTTTTTAAAGCATCCTTGGCGAAATTATTTCTCGAAAAACTACATCTATAAATACCTTTCTATGGTAATACTTTGAATTAAACAGGAATATTTAGAGAAATTTAAATACAGTACATATTTTGTCGTGAGTATTACATAGATAATACAGTGTCTCAGTTAATTAAAGGTATTACTTCCCCTGGGATTTTTCTATAAAAGTTAACTATTTAGAAAACCTGGTGGTGTTACTAATATGCCTGTACAATACATTTGTAGGAAATGCGGGTATATATTATGGGAGTTTAAGCGTGTAGGCCAGGATTGTTATGGTTTACCTACTCCAAGCGAGATCATTGAATTTTATGGTGGGATATGCCCTGGATGCAAAAGGGAACTAGGAAGACCTACTATGGATGATATACATATAGCTACAATAAGGTCTCATATACCTAGAGACCATAAAGAAGGCTTCTTAAGAGGTTTAGGAGACGAAATAGGATTATTGAGGAATAAGAGCTCATCTTATAGTTCTGCAGCAACATAGTTATATTTCTGAAATAATAGTTGTTCATAAAAAGCTCTCTAAACCAGCTTGATCTAAAGAATATGTATGAGGAAACCATTGTTAAGTTATGTCTCTTTTTCTTATATCTAGCTGATTCAAAATCTATAAAGTATGGATAATAGTTTTTATCTACAAGGATATGATTGAAGGGCCTATTTAACTCGCCATGGTCTATACCTATTATATCGAGGAGCCATGCCTTAGTAAGTACTCTCTTAAGAATAAGGTAGATTTTATCTAACTCGTTCTTGCTGAGTAAAATCTTTATTACCAGATCCAGTGGCGAGCCATCAATATAATCCATGACTATGTAGTTCCTTGACCAAGAATATGGCCTGGGTGCAATACTGTATGGTCTAAGATATTCAAGCAATATAGCTTCATATTCAAGAGTCTTACGTCTAGAATCTATTCTCCTGATCTTAAGAACACGTTGCCTGTTATTTTGAAGAACTAAAACAGCTATTGATGAAAATCCTTTTCCTAATATGTTGATTTTTCCTATGGTTTTCCTTCCATAATTTATGACGTGTGTTATACCAATATTCTTTAGCTCTCTTAGTCTCTGGTAGAATATGGTGTCATGACAGTATTCTCTTGGATAACACAGTATTTCTTTTAAATTCTCTACATCATTTAAGCTATACAGCTTTCCATCCACGGGGATTTCTTTGCTATAAACCTGGAAAGCCATGCTCTAAAACCTCTATATTCCCTCCATAGCAATGACAGTGTATTCAGCGTTGTAACAATTGGCTTTACATTCCGAAAGTCCGGGGCAACCATATAGTCTTTAACCCTTGATACAATGATCTGTTCAATGGATTTTATTCTTCTCTCTGAGAAAGCTATTAGTTCTCCATCATCATTGATCCAGGGTCCCTTTATTGAACGTGTATAATGTACCTGTATAAATCTTAATGCTCTCTCAAAAGCATAGAATAGTGGACCTTTATATACTTTATACTTATCTAGGACACAGTCACCTAGCTCAAAACCTATTATAGCTATTTTTTGTTCATCGCTCCAGATACTATAGTCGATTACGTTGAAGTCATATAATATAAGGAGCTTTCTTAAGCGATCAGCTATTCGCTGGAGCTCTCCCCATAGAGTATCGGGAGGTAGATCATTTAATATAGGTATTATTAGGAAAAATATACATGTCTCTTTTAAATTAGAAAGTTTAATTAGTTGCTCAAAAGATAGCCTTTTATCTATTTCTCTAGGCAAAAAGAAGACTATTGATGGTTTGTTGAGATAGCATCTTGCAGCTATCGAAAACACTGCAAGGGATTTCATAGAAACAGAAGCCGCTACATTCCTAAATGGATCAACAGGGTCAGGCACATAAATTATTGAATCAGGGTATTTCCTTTTCAATACATTAATAATTTTCCTAAACTCATCTCGCGAATATCCTACATTAATATATACAGGGGGTTTCCATTGGGAGGCCTTTTTGAGTAATTCACGGAATGATCTATACTTTATGATAAGCAATTCAGTTAAGTATCCAGAAAAACCTCTGACCTTTATCTCTGCTCCATAAACGCCTATTCCTTTTAAGAACTTCTTTAACAATCTTACTTCATCTCTTCCGTCTTCCGGCAAGTTTTCAATAACATATTTTGTATGAAAAGGAGTTCGATCAACAGCTGTATGAGCCATAGACGGGTCATTAACTTTCAGTGCGGGCACGAGATCGGCTTCAACACTATTTAAGAATACTCTCACATAGGGGTGTTCAGCATACCTAAGCTGGTATTTGCCAAGGTTTTTTGCTGCCTCAATAAGTATTTGAAGAATATTTGTTTTAATATCCTCCTTAGACAGAGAAGGAGGTAGTAAAACAAATATATCTAGATCTCTTTCTCCCGACAACCATGTATCTTTTGCTATACTTCCTTGTAAGCTAATATCTGCTTTAATACCATGTTTTTCAAGTGTGTTTGATAATGTGTTCCTTATTTTTTCATATATTTTCCATACCAGCTCGTATTCTTTACGGGATGGCTTTATCTTCTCTAATACCTGTTTTTCAATAGCATAGTGTTCTTCCAGCATTACTCGACAGCCTTAATTACACAAATATCGCTATAGATAGGTCCTCTAGGAGTTAGTATGCTTCTTTTTACTTTTATAGAATTAACAATAAATCCTCCGAAGTCCTTATCGATGTATAGTTCAATAGCTTTCCTTAGGGCTGGGAGATTTCTTGAACTCTTTACCCTTGCTATCGTTATGTGTGGAATAAACTTTTCTCTACTAGGTGGTATTCGTAGCTTTCTAAGAATTTTCTCTACAATATCATGGAGTTCAATAATATTCGAAGCACCTTCGGTTATACCAGCCCATATAACTCTAGGTCTATGGATGTTTGGAAATACACCTAATCCGTAGACTTTGATCTTGAATGGTTTAAAAGTTACCTCCTTAGACAGCTTATCACATAACTCGCTGACCAGAGTTAGCGGCATTTCCCCTATAAATCTTAAGGTTATATGTATGTTTTCTGTTGCAACAGGCTTTAACTCTGCCTTTGTTGATGACAGGTAGTCTCTTACCTTTGCTAATTCGTTTCTTACATTATCATCATCTATGTCTATGGCAATAAATGTTCGGACAAGGTTTACCATGCTTGAATGTTACCCCGCTAGCCAACTTCTATACTTTGTATAGACACTAAGTAAAGCTCAAAATACTTTTTCCTTCTATCATTTCATAGGTGTAATATACTGTGACACGTATATTGATTTGTGTAACAGGCATGCCTGGCAGCGGGAAAAGTATTGTTGCAGCGGTTTCCAAGGAGTTAGGGATCCCCATTGTTAACATGGGGGATGTAGTAAGAGAAGAGACTTTAAGAAGATATGGTATGATTACGCCAGAGCTTTTAAGAGAGACATCAATAGCCTTAAGGAAGGAATATGGGCCAAAAGTTATTGCTGAAAGAGTTCTTATGAGGATAAAGAATATTGATAAAAAAATAGTTGTTATCGATGGTGTAAGAAGCCTCTATGAAATAGAAGTCTTCAAGAATATAGGTAACCCGGTTATTCTAGCTATTCATGCATCTCCTAAAACAAGGTACGAGAGAATAAGACAGAGGGGGAGACCAGGTGATCCTGATAATTGGGAGGATTTTGTAAAACGTGATATGATAGAGCTTGGTTTTGGAATAGGCAACGTCATAGCTCTAGCAGACTACATGGTAGTTAATGAAGGAGCTATTGAAGAAACTTATAAGAGAGTTAGAGAAATCCTAGAGGGGTTACAGAGAAATGTATGTGAGAGTAGAGGCTGAAGTAAGACCTACAGAAGATCCTGAGAAAGTAAAAAAAGCTGTACTTAATGTATTCAAGGGAGTAGTTAATATTGTTGAAAATCAGAGAGGCTTCCTTGTAATCTCTGGCGAATCATATACTGCAGAGTCTTTAAGGAAAGTATATGAATTAATTAGGATACAGCGAATAATGGATGCGGCAAGAAAGAGTCTTAGAAAAGGATTAACTAAAGATACCTTAGTATTTAAGTTACATAAACAAGCTGCTTATGCAGGCAAGTTATCGTTTATAGATAGTGATAATGAATCTCCGCTTGGGCCAATAGTGTTCTATGTAGAGTCAGCTGATATAATGAGGGTTATTGATTGGCTAGCACCTAAGACGAATATGGGTAAGCCGTTATGGGAAATAGATATGCCTAAAGACTAATTATTTTACTATAACATGGTTAAATAATTAAAACCATGTAGTCATTAGCAACTACTACATTCTTATGGAATCTATAGGCGTCATAGAATAATAGTTGTTCATTAGAGTATCTAGCACTTATATGAGTTAAGACAAGCCTCTTGACCTTTGCTTTTGCAGCTATTTTCCCTGCATCAGCCGCTGTTGAATGTCCTTGCATGAACGCTTCTTCAGATCTGTCGCTTGTAAAAGTTGCTTCATGTATTAATAAATCAGCTGATCTACTATATTCTACAACGTTGTCTATAGGCCTGGTATCACCAGTATAGACTATGGTTTTTCTTCCTCCCACGTTTATTCTATAACCCCATGATTCAATACCATGGTTTACAGGAAATACATCTACATTAATTTTATTGTCACTATAGATTGTTGTTTCCCGCGTTACTTCAGTAAATGTTATTGGAAACCTGGGTTTTGTAGTACTGTATTTGAATATTGTTTCAAGTATCGTATTTAATGATGAAGGAGCTATTATTTCAAGCTCGCTCTTTCTGTCAAGCATATGCATTGACTGGAGCATGCCAAATAATCCAAGATAGTGATCACCATGTAAATGCGTTATAAAAATAGCCTTCACCTTAACTATACCTAGTCCTGAAGACAGCATTCTTTCTTGACAACCTTCCCCTACATCAAACACGTATATTTGATTATCAACTCTTAACACATTACATGGTAAGCCTCTACTTAGTGGAACAGCTGCTCCTGTACCTAGCATGTATACTCTTATGTTCAAGGCTTATACGCCACATAGATTATTCTTGTTAAACCTCTATGAATATATATTGGATACTTTTTCTTCAAAATAAATCCATTTTCACACAATATTTTTTCAACAAAATCTTGGAGCCGATCAGGAGCTATAAGGACTAAGTATCTCTTATCTTTAAGAACAGTGTATGCGTTTTCAATAAAGCCTCTATACACCTTTTTTACATCAACGCCATAAGTACTTGCTGATCTACCGTATGGTGGATCAGTTGCTATAGCATCAACCTCTTTAATAGGTAAGTGGGTTGCATCACCACCTATAACTATAGGTGTTTTAAGCCCTATATACTTCATATTATTCAGAGCACCCTTAACCATTTCCCAGTTAATATCTAATCCAATAACTCTACCACCAATTAATGCAGCCTCTATGGCAATAGAACCAGTACCTAGAAATGGATCTAAGAAGATCTGCCCCTCCCTAAGTCGAGAAAGATTAACGAGGGCTCGCGACATATCTACGGGCATTGCAATACTACGGAAGAAAGGTCTTATACTGGGTCTTCGCTTGTAGAAAGATCTTGTGTCTAAAGCATATAACTTTATACCTACTATGGTCAGTCCATTACTAAATACTATACGTATATGTTTGTTTGATTTATAGTAGATCCTTATACCTGTTTTAAGCCTAATTATCTCTAATATGGCATTCTTATCTATATGTCTCAGACCTTTTATGTTTAGTATAGATATTTTGTAGACTTGGTCTTCCTCTACATAGTCTTCTACAGCATTAACTATACATTCATATAACTCCTTGAAATTATGCTGATCACATATATTGATTACTTTACCAGCTTCTTTTATAAGTCCTGATCTTTTTATAATGTTTTTTACCTCATCTTCCGCATATTTATTAGTACTTAATAGAGTAAGTTGAGTAAAATTCCATGTACTGTATTGTTTTTTACCAAACATTATTTCTAATAGGGCATTTAATTCTCCTTGAGCTAAACCTGGGTATTTTCCCGAAAGTATGAAATAGTAGGTATTATAACCTTTTAATGATCTCCATGGTCTCATCTGCTAACCTCCTACTTATATCAACAATATTAATAAAACCATCTTTACTTACTTTAACACTGTTTGAGGCTATGAGACACTGGACACCAGCGTTTCGTATTTTTTCTAGAGCGTTTCCTATGAGTAGTGCATGGGAGACTGCAACAATTACTGATCTAGCTCCTGATCTGAGAGATTCTTTTGCAGCTAATGCTATTGTTCCCCCGGTGCTAATTATATCATCTATTATTATAACATCCTTGTTTTTTACACTAATTTCCTTTGGCTCAAGTTTTACCTCTCCTGTGGTTTTATCTCTATATTTTATTAAGTAATCAAACTCTGCACCGATAGCTTCTGCTGCTACTCTTGCTCTTTCTAAAGCTCCCTTATCCGGAGCAAGTACTAATGGGGTTTTTGTATATTTAAGAGCCTCTTTTGCTAGAAGATCAGAGATCATGACGTTCTTTGCATGATCTCCAAATTCCTTGAGACTTACTGGATTGTGTATGTCTACAGTCAGGAGATAATCCATGCCACTTACTTTGAGAGCCTTTAGTAAGGCTCTAATGCTTACAGGTTCTCCTGGAAGAAACACCTTATCCTGCCTGCTATAGGCTATATATGGTATAACACCAATAACATGTTCTGCACCTGCTTCTTTGACGGAATCTATGAGTAATAGTGTTTCTATCCAGCTTTTATTTTGTTCAGGAAAGAGTGTATTAACTATAATGGCTATAGAGTCCCGCATTCTCGTGGGATCACTAAGCCTTATATAAAGTTCTCCATCAGGGAAAATCTTTTGTTCAATCATAATGAATTCTCCATTAATAGCCTTTGCAACACTTACTCCAAGTTCTAAACCATTAGCTCCAGAGACTACGACTACCTTAGGCAACTAGATCACCTAGTGTACCAAATTAACTGAAGCCAGTTATATGAAGGGGGTGTTTAGATAATAATGTTTATCCCAGTAATTACTCCATTAACTAAATCATTTTTATGAATAATAAAGGGCTTCAAAGGATGCTCCTTAAGTAATAATAGGTTGTTTTTAGAAGTATTTGATAGGAGGTATCTATTCAAATCCTTGGTGATCACTTGTGGTAGATAATCCGAGTAAGTTAGAAGAAGACTTTACTAGAAGACCTGGTGTTGCTAAGGCAAGACTATGGAAGAAAGCAGGTGATAACAAAGTTCTTTGCTATCTATGTAATCGTAGATGTGTTCTTCCACCAAACACTTATGGTGTATGTGGTGTTAGAGTTAATTATGAAGGAGAATTATATACATTAGTATATGGTTTACTAACTGCTGCAAACCCTGATCCTATTGAGAAGAAGCCTTTAATGCATTTTAATCCTGGATCTTGCGTGTTTTCCATATCTACAGCAGGATGCAACTTCTTCTGTAGATTCTGTCAAAACTGGGTTTTAAGCCAAACCAGGAGAGATCGAGTATTTGGTGAACCATATACTCCAGAGGAAGTTGTAGAACAAGCAATAATGAATGGATGCCAGGGTATAAGTTATACATATAATGAACCAACAATATTCTTCGAGTTCATGTATGATACAGCTAAGTTGGCTAAGCAGAAGGGATTATTTAACACAATGGTTACCAACGGCTACATGACTGTTGAGACAATTAAAGAGCTTGGACCGTACATTGATGCTGCTACAGTGGATTTTAAGGGGGGAGGCAATAAGGAGTTTTATAAACGCTTCATAGGGGTTCTCAATCCTGAAACAATATTCGATTCTATACTAGAGATGAAGAGGCAGGGATGGTGGATAGAGATAACAAACCTTGTTGTACCAAAGTATGGAGATAGTATAGATGATATCAAGAAATTGGCTAAATGGGTTGTTGAAAATCTTGGTGAAGAGACACCATTTCATCTACTAAGATTTCATCCAGAATATTTACTCCAAGATCTCCCGCCTACACCTATTGAAACGCTTGAACGCCTAGCTAAAGTTGCTGAGGAAGAAGGGTTAAAACATGTATATCTAGGGAATGTTTTGGGGCATCCCAAGGAACATACATATTGTCCCAGATGCGGAGAGCTAGTGATTAAACGATATGGATTTTATATCTCAGAGTGGAGGCTAACAAGTGATAATAGATGTAGGAATTGTGGATACAAACTAAATATTAGGGGACGTTTCCATGGGACAAGAATGCCCTTATTTATCTAGATCAATTTAAAAGGATAATGTACCATTAATTTAGTAGAAGAAATAAGTATCTATTCATAATCCTATACATTAAATGTAATGGGGGTTAAGTATACTTGGTCTATTACATAGTTGTTCTAGGGACAGCTGGTTCAGGAAAAACACACCTAACAAGTACTTTCCAAGGATGGTTAGAAGACTTTGGATTTGCTGTTGCAACAGTTAACTTAGATCCAGCTGCTGAATGGCTTCCTTATAAACCTGACGTTGATGTAAGAGAATACGTTAACGCTAGGGAGGTTATGGAGAAGTATAACTTAGGACCTAATGGTGCTTTAATAGCATCTGCTGATCTACTAGTTACAAAACTTAACGAGATCTATGATGAGGTTTCCGCCTTAAGAGCTAATTACGTGGTAATAGATACACCTGGGCAGCTTGAGGTTTTTGCATTCAGAGAATCAGGGCCACTTATTCTAAATACCCTAACCAGTGATGGAAAAACTGTTGTATTATTCCTTATTGATGCAGTATTTAGTATGAGGGCAAGTGGGTTCCTATCAGCACTCCTATTAGCATCATCAATAAATGTAAGACTTGGTAAATCTCAGGTAAATGTATTAACAAAAATCGATCTTATCGAGAAAGAGCGTGTTGAGAAGTTAATAGAATATATGGAGAACTATGATGAATTAATTACAGATTTATTATCTGAAAGACAGGTAAGGATTCTATGGAGTACAAGTGATCTTGAAGCCATATTGCCTAGATTAACAGCTTACGAACTTATACCAGTATCATCTATAACTAGAGAAGGATTTGATAACTTATATGCAATTATTCAGAGAATAGTTGCAGGAGGAGAGGATTACTATACAGAAGAGCCATCCCCTATTCTATAGGGAAAGAACCTATTTAAAAATCATTGGATAGGTTCTGGTATGGGCTAAATAATGTTTTGTTTAAGCTAAAAATATGTATAGTATGTATAGTAAGTTAATATATTGCTTACATGGATAAACTTAGCCGGAGGAAGGATCATGAGTACAGGGAATGATCTTAATTGTTTCTTCAATCCGAGAAGCGTAGCAATAATTGGTGCTACATCTAAGAAGGGTAAGGTTGGGAGAGTTATTTTAGAGAATTTCATTAAGAGATTCAAGGGGAGGATCTACCCTGTAAATCCTAAATATAGTGAAGTACTTGGGCTAAAATGTTTTCCGATAGTAAAGGACATACCCGATCCTGTGGACCTCGTGATAATAGTTGTTCCTGCTCCAATAGTCCCTACAGTACTAAAGGATGCTGGGGAGAAGGGAGTAAAAGCTGCAATAATAATCAGTGGAGGGTTTAGAGAAACAGGGACTGAGGAAGGCAAAAGGCTTGAAGAAGAAATAAGGAAGATCGGTATAGAATATGGTATAAGAATTATTGGACCTAATTGTCTCGGCATATATGATAACTGGAGTGGTGTTGATACATTTTTCTTACCAGATGAGAAAATGCGGAGGCCGCCGAGAGGTTATATAAGTTTTATAAGCCAGAGTGGCGCATTTGCATCAGCATTATTGGATTGGATGGCATACAATAATATTGGTATATCAAGGGCAATAAGTTATGGTAACAAGATCGACGTAGATGACGTTGATCTAATAGAGTTTCTTGGAAAAGATGAGAAAACTAAGATCATAGTAATGTATATAGAAGCTATAAAAGATGGACGCGGCAAACTCTTTATTGAAAATGTACGGAAGGTAGTGAAGAATAAACCTGTAATAGTATTTAAAGCAGGAAAAACCGCCAGAGGAAGCAAGGCAGCTGCAAGCCATACAGCAGCACTTGCAGGAAACTATGATATATACAGAGCAGCCTTTAGACAAGCAGGCATTGTTGAAGCAACATCTTTTGACGAAATAATGGATTTTGCTAAAGTATTATTGACGCAGCCCTTGCTTAGAGGAAACAGGGTATTCATTGTAACCGATGCTGGTGGCATAGGTGTTATGTTAACTGATGCTCTCACAAAAGAAGGATTTGAGATCCCTGTAACACCTCCAGATCTAAAGGAGGAGTTAAGAAAGGTACTTCCACCACACTGTATTGTTGAGAACCCTATAGATCTAACTGGAGATGCTGATGATGATAGATACAGGACTGTACTTGAAAAACTCTTACCAAAACCATATGTTGATGCCGTAGTGGTTGGTGCATTGCCTCAGATACCGGGTATGACGTTTAAGATCGTGGATTACTTATCTGAATTAAAAGATAAATACGGCAAACCAATGCTCGTCATAGATATTGGTAGTGAGGAAGCAGTGAAGTTTAAAGTTGAATTAGAGAATAGAGGAATACCCGTATACGAGTCCCCGGAGAGAGCTGCGAGAGCCTTAAGGGCTCTCTACCTATACTCTATCTATAGGAAAAAGGTGGGATAAAATGGGTCCCAAACAAATAATAACTAATGCATTTAAAGAAGGGCGAACAAAACTTCTTGAACATGAGGCTATAGAGATAGTAAAATACTATGGAGCGCCAGTTGCAGAGGCTAGGCTAGCTAAAACACCTGAAGAAGCAGCAATTATAGCTGATGAGATAGGATACCCGGTTGTATTGAAGGTTGTATCACCTGATATAAGTCATAAAAGTGATGTTGGTGGTGTTATAATAGGTCTTCACAATAGAGAGCAAGTGGTAAATGCGGCTAGGAGGATCTTTGATAACGTTGCAAAAAATGCTCCATCAGCTAGAGTTACAGGCCTCCTTGTCCAAAAGCAGGCAGAAAAAGGATTAGAGGTAATAGTTGGTGGTTTAAGAGACAGCGTATTTGGCCCAGTGGTAATGTTTGGTTTAGGGGGAATATTTGTTGAAGTATTAAAAGATGTATCATTTAGAGTAGCACCAATTACTGAAGACGATGCTATTGAAATGATGTGTGAAATTAAGGCAGCTAAAATACTTGAAGGCTTCAGAAACATACCGCCTGTGGATAAGAAGAGCTTAGCCAAAGTAATTATTGCAGCATCAAAACTCCTCGAAGAAAACCCTGAAATAGATTCTCTAGACTTAAACCCTGTAATAGCATATCCAACGGGAGCCGTAGTAGTAGATGCTCGTGTCATACTCAAGAAGTAGATAAAAACATTGTGGGAAACATTGCCTTGGAACCAACAGTAAATATAGAGGACCTAAATATAAAGTTAAATGAGTTATCAAGAAGGATCTCTGAAACACGGAATAGGATAAAGGAATGCAAGAACGAAAGAGCTATACTGATCTCCGAACTTAAGGAGTTGAGGAATGAAAAACGCCGTCTATTAAAGGAGTATAATGACATTAAGAGTGAATATAATAAGACAAGGGAAAAGAGAAGAGAGCTAGTGGAAGGAATTAGGAAGCTACGTAGTGAACGAAGAGAAAAACTTGAACACATGAGAACTTTATTAAGTATTCTTGAGGAGAAGCGTAAAAACCTCCTATCCCTAGATAAGGAGGTAAGAATGCCTATTTCAGCTATACGGAGAGAAATAGAAAGATTGGAGTGGATTCAACAAACAAGAGTATTGTCTGTAAGAGAAGAGAATGAAATAATTAGGGAAATAGCGAGACTTGAAGCACTTCTAGAGAAAGCCCTTAAGGCTAGGAAAGAGAAACGCTCTTTTCTTGAAGTAAGAGCAGAACTTGTAAAAACAAGAGTAGAGATTTCAGAGCTTCAGAAGAAAATTAATGAGGTTAGTAAGAAAATTTCTATACTTGATGAAAAGAAGAATGGCTTAAAAGAAAGACTAGATGAACTTAGAGAGAGAATAAACGAGCTAAGCGAGGAAATCAAGAAACGCCAGGATAGAGTAAATTCTATTAGTAAAGAATTAGACGATCTTGTTTCAGAATTGAATTCCTTAAGAGATCAATATAATAAGATACAAAAGGAAATAGAGAAAAGGAGGATACAAGCAATTCTTCTAGAAAAACGAGAGCAGGTTAAGAAGAAGTTGAAGAAGGAGAAAAGACTAACTTTAGACGAATTAAAGATCCTTTATGGTGATGTTGAAGACATTATTAATGAGGAATTAAAATAATTTATCTACCAAATCTTCTTTCCCTATGTTGGTATGATCTTATTGCTCTCCAAAAATCTATTTTCCTGAATTCTGGCCAGTAGGCTTCACAGAAGTATAACTCGGAATACGCTAGTTGCCATAGTAGGAAATTACTTATTCTAACTTCTCCTGAAGTCCTTATTATAAGGTCCGGATCAGGTAAATCTTTTGTATATAAGTATTTTGAGAAAAGTTTTTCATCAATATCTTCTGGGGTAATACTGCCTTTCTTAACATCTTCGGCTAATTTTTTAACTGCTGCAATGATTTCCTGTCTACCCCCGTAGCATAGTGCGATATTTAGTACTTTCCCATTATATTTAACAGTCTCTTCCTCAACTTTCCTAGCCATTTCTAAAACATCTTGTGGTATTAGATCCTTGTTTCCAATGACTCTTACTTTAACCTTATACTTATGTATATCAGGGTTTGTTAATAGTTCTTTTAAACCTCTTCTAGCTATTTCGAAAAGCTTCTCTCTTTCCTCTGGTGGCCGTTTTGTACAGTTCTCGGTTGACATAGCGTATATTGTAACAGCTTCTATACCTAGATCCCATATCCAGCTTAACACTTCCTTTATTCGTTCATATCCGGCTTCATGCCCCATCCATGTATTAAGTTTCATTTTTCTAGCCCATCTTCTATTACCATCAGGTATTATACCTATGTGTATAGGAAATGGCCCATTCTTTATCTGAAGCCATAGCCACTTTTCATAAACCTTGTATATAGGTCTAAGCAGAAGCTGTCCCATGCGAGAGATCTTTCGTGATAACCAGTTTTTATTGCTGGACATCGCTATAAGCACCTATCCATTAAATATGTTTATTGTAGTTACACCCTAATAAAGGAGAACTGGTGATACTATAATGGCTAAAGCGGTTATTGGTTCAACAAATGAGGCAAAAATACTTGGGGCAACGAAGGCTCTTAGACTACTAGGTGTTGACAGTATTGTATCCATATCTGTTAAGACGGGTATAGAGCAACCCATAGGATTTAAGCAGACGGCCTTGCTTGCATTGATTAGGGCTAGAAAGGCTTTAGAATACAATAGTGACTATGGTGTTGGAATAGAAGGCGGAATTTTATTTGAAACAGTATATCCTTTAGAGGCGCAGATTGCTATAGTTATAGATAAAGAATTCAGAGCAAGCATAGGTATTAGTACAATATTTCCTCTTCCTCGATCCTTTTTACCAGAACTGAAAAAGAAAAGTCTAGGAGAGATCATGAATAGTGTTACTAGAGTTTCCAACATAGGACGTTTATATGGTGCAATAGGTTATCTAACAAAAGGATATATAACAAGGATAGAACTTAGTTACCAAGCGGTTTTATCTGCAATAATCCCATTTATAAATAATAAATTATATCATAGTCTTCCAAGTGACATAGAGTTGGAAGAAACATTAAAAAACCGTATAGACGAGCCATAATAAACTAGTATTGGAGATAAAAATGTAGCAACAAATGGAGGTATTTAATATGGCTTACTATCAAGGCCCTGATCTAAGGAAGCCAAGTGGTGGTAAAAAAAGAGCACATAGAAAGAAGAGGAAATATGAACTTGGAAGAGTGCCTACGTGGACAAGGATTGGTGAAAAAGATTTAAGGAAGGGAATAAGAATTAGGGGAGGAAACATTAAAATACGTTTAAAGAAAGCTGCATACGCAAATATAGTTATAAAAAGTAAAGGAGAAGTTAGAAAGGCTAAAATAATAGGGGTAGAGAAAACACCTTCTAATCCAGAACTAGCACGAAGAGGTATTATAACCAAAGGGGCTATAATTAGAACAGAAATAGGCTTAGCTAGAGTAACGTCAAGACCTGGCCAGGATGGAGTAATTAATGCAGTCTTAATTGAAAAATAAAGCAATTCATTGTAATGTTTTACGATATTTTATTCTTAATTCTTTAACAATAATATATTTATTAAATTCCTTAGAATATCGTAGCCTGGGATAAGTGGGTGTCAAAATGAGTAGAGAATATAAGAATAGAAGAATAGTTATATGGCCATCTTACATTGATTCAAGTCTATCAAGGAAAAATGGTAGACGAGTATCAAAAATGGATGGAGTATCCAATCCTACGATAGAGGAGATTGTAGAAGCTGCTAGGCAACTTGATCTAAACCCTGTTATAGAAAACTCGCCATATCCCCGTCTTTGGTGGAGAGTAAAACAAAGAGTTATTGTTGATAAGAAGTATAATAAACAGGAAATTCTAAGGAGAATAGCCTCTAAGATAAAAGATCTAAGGAAAAGTAAATAAATAGAAACAGCAAGGGATCTGGTATTACAGTGGTATTATAAAACGTATTATTATAGA
>JAGGXK010000044.1 GCA_021163115.1 Desulfurococcales archaeon
AACAGTGAAGGAAGACTGAATAAACCCCTTATCTCAGTGATAATGCCCGTGTATAAGTTATCCAAACTAGTTAGGTACTCGATAAGAGCCGTGGAGAGGGTTCTGGATGCGAATGGCTGTAGCTACGAGATAGTGGTTGTTGACGATGGTAGCCCTGACGACACCTACAGCCAAGCCCTCACAGCCTCTAGGAACCCTACGGTAAGGGTCTATAGACTGCCTAGGAACATGGGTAAGGGATTAGCACTTCTATACGGCTTCAGGAAGAGCAGGGGAGACATAGTTGTCTTCTTCGATGGTGACCTCGATATAGACCCTAGACAGATACTGCTACTAGTCAACACCTTGAGAAACAACGGGGTGGATATAGTCGTAACTTCTAAGTGGCACCCACAGTCAAGAACAATAGCAACACCAATAAGGAAGTTCCTAAGCAGATCATTCTACGCACTGACCAAGCTCTTTCTAGGGCTAAGGGTAAGCGATACGCAAACAGGGGCGAAAGCATTCCGAAGGAAAGTCCTCGAAGACGTAACGGATCGCTTAACGGTGAAGAGGTATGCCTTCGACGTAGAGCTGCTAACAGCAGCAACAGCAAGAGGCTACAGGATAACAGAGTACCCGGCGCTATGGAAAATAAAACTAACATCAAAATTCAAAACAAGGGAAATAATCAAGATGTTCATAGATCTGATAGCGGTAGCTTATAGGTATAGGGTGAAGAGACAGTATGCCCGAGGATAAGCTGAGGATAGCGATGGTAGCGCCTTACCCACCGCCAAGATCAAGGCATGTATACGGTAGTGGTGTTGCTTCCTACACGAAGAATCTTGTAGAAGCTCTCCGAAACATAGATCCTAAGAAGATTGAAATTCATGCAGTGGCAGACTATAGAGAAGGATTGCCCAGACTGTACATAGACAATAACATAGTTGTGCATAGGGTCTATAACCGAGGACCTCTCTACGTATTTCAAGTATTTCGAGAGCTATGCAGGATAAAGCCTAACATTACGCACATCCAGCACGAGTACTTTCTCTATGGTGGGCTGTTAACAGCTGCGCTCTTTCCATTACTAGTAGCTCTATCAAGAGTGATATCTAGTAAGGTCGTGGTGACCATACATGGGGTTATACCACTAAAACTCCTTAATGACGACGAGTTTAGAAAGGAGAACGGAATACATGGATCCGCACTAATTCTAAAGCTTGGTCTGCTATTGGTAACAAAGCTCATAGCACTATTTTCTAATAAGGTAATAGTTCATGAACCATTCCTTAAGGAATACCTAGTCAGAGACTATAAGGAGGATCCTCGTAAGATAGTTGTTATACCCCACGGTGTTGAAGATCTTAGACCGCTTCCGAAAGATGAAGCTAAGAAGAGGTTAGGGCTAGAAGGTAGGATTGTTCTACTCTACTTCGGTTATCTAACAGGGTACAAAGGTCTGAAAGAGCTCCTAGATGCATATAGGGATGTTACCAAAAAGATTCCCAATACAGTTCTCGTCATAGCTGGTGGCCCTCACCCAAGACTGATCAGAGAGAAATGGTATAGAGACTGGATACGTGAATTGGTCAAGAAGGCCCTCACCATACAGCGGGAGATTAAAGACCGTGGTAGGATAGTTTTCACAGGATATGTATCGGAAGATAGAATACCTCTGTACTTCTCAGCAGCAGATATCGTAGTTCTCCCATACAAGGCGAGGATAGCTGCTAGTGGACCAGAAGCCCTTGCGATAGCTTTTGGAAGATGCTATGTTATTAAATCTGTTGGTCGCAAAAATACATATACACTTTCTTCGTCTATAACTAATGCTTTATTGAGTATTGAAGCTTGCAGAAACCGGAGTGTCAATTTAAAAATATTACGGGCGTGGAGTAATGTGGCTAGACAGCATTTAAGAATATACTTAGGTCGGGATCTAGAGCGTAGCGATGCTAGTAAGGTGAAGGCTGTTCTGATGATAGCTCCTGAATATCCTCCTCATAACATAGGTGGGGGAGGCGTAGTTGTTCAGAACATTGCTAGGGAGCTATCTAGAAAAGGATACAAGGTGGTAGTAGTTGCAGGGTACTACAAGTCGAAAAGTCTCCTTGAAAAGCCTTGGATAGAGAAAGACGAGGATAGGTACATAATTTGGCTTCCCTTGGTACTAACACCTAAGAACCTACCATACCTCGATACCGTCATGCCGCCAAACATTTATTCCACGATAATTCTATTCAAGATATTAAAAGGTGTGAAGAGGCTCCGCAACTGTGTAGTACACTTACATGGCTATGGTCATCTGCTAGTAGACTATGCAGCTTTATTACTAAGGGTATTTAGGAAACCATACATCTTAACTATACATGGTATACCCAAGAGTCCCCTTTACCTAGGCAAAAGGTTGCTGAAATACACTTTTCTGCTATACACCAAGCTGATAGGTAGAAAAACAGTTAAAGGAGCTACGAAAGTAACTGCGATATCTAGAGCAATAGCTAAAGAAGCCGTAGCCTATGGAGCTAGACCAAATCAAATAGTCGTAATACCAAATGGAATAGATCCGAACTATGCTATTAACGTAAAGCAAGGCGAGTTCAGAAAGAAGTATGGTATCCAACTCGATAAAAAGATCATATTATGCATAGGTAGACTACACCCAAGAAAGGGGTTCCAATACGTAATAGCAGCAATGCCCCACATATTAAGAGAAGAACCTAACACAGTTCTAGTAATAATAGGTGACGGACCATATAGAAGAGTTTTAGAAGCATTAGCTAAAAAGCTAGGAGTAGAAAGAAACGTTATATTCACAGGCTACGTAGATGAACAAACCAAGAAGGAAGTGCTTAAAGATGCAGACATAGTCATAATACCCTCACTCGTAGAACCTTTTGGATTAGTTGCATTAGAGGCTATGTCTATGGGTAAATCTATAATAGTTTCTAATGTTAATGGGTTAAGGGAAATCGTTGAACCCTTAAGAGAAATACTCGTAAATCCTAGAAACACTAATGAAATAGCAAGCAAAGTTACGGTACTTCTAAAGAATTCTGAATTTCGAAATCATATTATAACGCAACTACAAAGAAAGCTACAACAATTCCTTTGGGATAATATAATTCAAAATTATATTAAAGTATATAATGAGGTGTAGATTTTGGCGCGATCAATTATGAAAAAGTTTTTGATCTCTAAAGGGGTTATTTCGTACATCATCTCTTTCTTAATGATTCTCTTAGCAATACTTGTTTCGTATAGGAAGATCTTACTACATCCGGAATTTGTAGGATACTTTTTTGAATGGTACTTGCCCCCCTTCACCCAACTCGAAGAAAAAGCGTTCAGCGAGTTTTTAAAAGGATACACATATTTTCAATTCGGTTTACCCACAATAATACAAGATTTTAGGTTGTGGTCATATTTTGAATACACTATTTCCGTTATTATGGATGCCAAATACTTAGGGATTTTCTATATATTACTCGTTCATATGATCTCATTCTTCTCTGCATACATTCTAATTAAGAAACTTAATGAATTTTTTGTTCTAAACAAAACACAAAAAAGTAATGTTTCCCATCTCATCTTTCAGGTAATACCAAGTCTTTATTACTCTTTTAATCCATTTTTATTTAATCATATCGCATCTGGACACATATATGTCTCTCTTGCCTATGCGTTTTTGCCATTACTCCTTTATGAATTGCTTGATTTCCTGAACTTAGAGTCAAGTTTAACGCTAAAAGCATTACTGTACAAGTCTTCAAGATTAGCTTTTGTACTGATTCTAATAGGTTCAAAAATTAATTATTTATTCATAGCCTATGTAGTGCTTATAGTGTGGGGATTCATTATTCTTTTAAGTCAGAAGAAAGAACCGAAACGTGTAATTCCATACTTATTGTGCATATTGATAGCTTCTATCTTTGTCTTTCTATTCCATAACTATATCTTAATTTACCTTATGTTTTATTTCAAAGCTAAAGAAAGTCTTGTAGCTAGCCTTACGAAACCCTCATTAGACCTTGTACTTAGGTATAGGTATGCTTCGCCTCTTAGTTATTTAATGATGAAATACAACGTACCTTTATTTTATTCTAATCTCGTGAAATATCATGCCTTGCATATCTACACAATTCTAATGGTAGTAGTATTGTCAGTAAGCTTATCCCTTCTATTGATTAACTATAGCAAATTACCTAAAAAGGAGAAAATAATGGTTACAACTATTATGGCACTTTATGCTTTATCATTAGGATTCACACAAGCTGGCACCATCTTACTCTTTGAAAAGATTTTACTCATTACTAATGCGTTCTTCGGCATATTTAGAGAATTATACCACTTAAACTCCCTTGTATCTATGGGAAATACCTTCTTCCTCTACTATGGTTTAAGGTTCTCGTATTATTGGCTGACGTCAAACAAATTTTCGAAAGCAAAGAGGCATAAGATCGAGAGCAACACCAGAAGAATTGTTTGCTTTAGCATCTTAATTTTGATCCTAAGTGCACCACTATTAAATTTATGGACTTATGCAATATCAGGTAATTTAGATAATAGGCTTCACACAATCAATCTCTCCAGGGAATTGGAGGATTATATCGAGCATGTATCCAAGGATCCTAAACCTTTTAGGATCTTATGGTTGCCGCCAATTTTGAACATAAAGTATGATAATTTATCTCCGGGGGGTATAGATCCTATAATAAGATATAGTCCTAAACCCTCCTTTGGAAACTGGCTTCCAATGAATAATTATGCTATTTTCGTTATCAAGCAACTTTACGGTCTTAATAAATTTCTATACTCCAAAAACTTTAGGAATGTAACCATATACACCCGGTTCTCAGGAGTAAAGCATGTAGTTTATAGATATAATTTCCATTCAGATATTTTAGATTCTTATAACAATAGATTACTGCAAAATCTCAATAATTCTTGCATTATCGAATTGAGGCAAGGTAAAATAATTGTCTATAAGTGCAATAATTATGATATGGTGTACATCCCCAAGAAGCTAATAATCTCGTCTAACCTATTCGAGCATTTATCTTATAGTGCTAAAGAAAAAACTCCTATAGCATTTTTGTATCCATTAAATCTTATGGAAGCTAATAATACTGATATAGTAAAGAAACTTCATACCTTAACGTTATTTTACCCTGAAGACGTTTACGATTTTATACCACTAATTTCAGGGTATGGCAATTACTTTCAACTTGGTTATTTTGCTCAATATTATGACCCTGGAAAAGGATGGAGTTCAGCATATGAAACTACAAGATTGCCAAATTCCTATCTATCAAATATTGTGGAGAACTTCGCGATGACATGTAAGGATAATGCTATAATTAGCATTCCATTAAAGGTGAAAAAAGGAGACTTACTCATATTGAAGACGTTTAATACACCAGTTTCAGGAAAAATAGCTATTTTATTATGTGGGGAAAACTACCTACTGAACTTAAAGAGTGATAGCTATACTTTAAGCTGGTATATCATAAATGTAACTAGAAACTGTAATAACGTTATGGTAAGAAACATTAATGGTAATAACATTGTTATCAGTTTATCTAGGCTTAATGGAAATAATATCGACCTTGACAGAGCCCTCTCACTTTTCTTCAAAAAACTCTATGGAAATGCTATACAAGTTTGGCCCGAAAGTTTTCGGTTTGTTAAGTTAAGCGAGAATCATATCGCCCTATATGTGGGGTTTAACGTACCTCATATTCAGTTTAAGTCACTAAGAGTATTAGCTTTGTCAATAAACAAGGAAATCCTAAAACCCTTGAAAAATATTTCACTTCATAATGCTACATTATGTAGCAGAATCGAATTTATCTCTAACAAAAATAAAGTTGTTGGCTCGATATACTTCGATATTATGCAAAGGTACCTGCATTTTATAAAGATATACAAGGACAATAGAACAATATGGATCAATCCTTTAGAGATTTACTATGATAAGAGATCAAACCTATTTAATTTAACACAAGACACCATTATCAGAAAATTGTATTTAGTTATCGATGTATTTTCTAAGAATGGACTTTCTTTAAATGCTATATCTAAATATATTAATCCCATAAAGAATTCGTATAAACGTATGATAATATACATATGGTATCAGAAACCAGATAATTCACATACTATCTCGTGTGATAGATATATAAACTATTCTATTGAATACAAAGACAATAAATGGAGACTGAGATTCCACATGCATAATGTTTCCAACAATGTCACAATACCAATAGTAATGACGACAAATTCCGATAGAAGATGGGTAGTAAGCTCAATCCTTATTAAACCGTCCTTTAAGTATAACGCATCAATATTGCACTTAGGCTCCTTCGGTTATGCAAATTTGTTCTTAATTATAGTTAATCTTACGGAAAAATATATAAATAACCAAAATATCACTATCGATGTAGTTGTGGAATACGAACTATCAAGATACATGTTATTGAGCCACATAATGTCTTTATGTGTAATGGTATTATTAATTCTATCTATTCTAGTTCTCCGTGGGCATAGGGTGAAAAGTTGAGATTATTTAAGAAAATTATTGTGCTGATTTACGATGGTACCTTAGACATTGTTGGAGGGGCTGAAAGGTTTACCATTAACTTACTAAAGATATATGAAAGTATAGGCTTGAAAGCCTTACTCTTAGCGTTTGGAAGCAATTCAAGAATCCTAAAAAGTAATAGAATATTGGTAGTCGAAATACCAGCAATGAAGATTATGAAGAGAAGCATTATTTTGCCTAACATCCAAGTTCTTAGATACTTATTAAAAGTAGTAAGAAACGCTGATGCTATTCATGTACTTTACTGTGAATCTCCTATTCAGCTTTTAATAACTTTGTTTGGAAAGCTTTGGGGCAAGAAGGTAATATCGTCGCCACTGGCTTCCCTTTCATTTTTATTTCATCATAATAAGCTCAAGACACTACTTTCCATTCCTCTCATGGTTATAAAGCTCGTCATAACTAAGTTATCAGATATTGTTCATGTTGCATCGTTGTACGATTACTATTATCTAAGACCGTTAAATAGATCCATTGTGGTGATACCTCATAGCTTTACAATGGCTAGCAAACTAATTGATGATCTTCAAGCCAAGAAACTTAGACAACCCGTAGAAAGGCGTCTCTCTCCTCATACTGAAGGTCTCAGGTTGTGTTTCTTAGGTAGATTTAGCGAAGATAAAGGTTCTTTAGTTGCCTTAGAGGCACTGAGAATCTTACGAAGTAAATTAGGGAAAGATGCGTATCTAATCATTATAGGCCCCAAAACTTACGTACTGGCATCGCTCATTAATTATGCCAAAAAGTATGGTCTTCATGCTCTTAAAGAAATACTTCCCTATATTTACGTAACTGGCTATATACCTGAAGAAGATAAGTACAGTCTTCTCAAACAGTGCCACGTAGGATTAATACCATCGCTCTCGGATCCCGTTGAAGCTTTCTCAATAGCGTTAAGCGAATTCAATTACCTAGGAATACCTGTTGTTGCTTCAGCTGTAGGAGCTTTAAAGTTTAGAGTTAAACCATATGCTGGAGTACTGGTTGAACCTAGGAATCCGGAGGCTTTAGCTAGAGGGATTTTACGAGCCTTGTTATTAAGAGGAAGTGTAGAAAAGCTATATGATGTAATAACGTTGGCTCAAGAGGTGGAACTGTGGAAAAGAGCTTTAAAGATGCTACTAAAATACTAAGGCAGCTATCTCTGTATCTCTTCAAGGTTCGCGGACACAGGTTAAGGGACAAAATGAGGCTTCTCTATGCAATAGTTCTTTCTCTATGTTTTCTGAGTAGTGTGGTTATGGCTGTTTTTAGCGTGCTTAGTATTTCGTTTACTGTGACTATTCTAGCTACGTGTATTGCTGCGATTGATACTATTACGAGTGCTATAGCCGTTGTTACTTCACCTGCTAGTGATGCGTAGCTTAGTAGTGTCGTTGCTATGTGTATGGTCCATAGCGTGGCCACACTCTTTGCTGTTGTGGGTAGGTGTTTCAGGGCTATGGGTAGTAGTAGGGTGTTTGCAGCGAGGTATGCTGTTGCTGCACCCGTGATTCCAAGGGTCTTTGTTAGCGGTACGAGTAGTGCTATTAGTAGTGTGAGCCTTGCTACACCTACGACTGTCAACATCTTTGTATTCTTCTCCTTATTCAGCTTCGTTATAGATGCTGTTAACGCTGCTAGCGGTGCTATGGAGAGCATCAGTATTCTCAGGGTATCCGCACCCTCCACAAGCTCTGGGTTTATGAGCATTAGGATTGTTCTCGGTGCTGCTATAACCGCTACCACTACGGGCGTTGCTAGCGCTAGCCCTATCCTCAGGCTATCGCTGAAGGGGTCTACGTTCCTCCGTGTCCCTATGGGTAGTGCTGCGCTTAGTAATGAGTTAGGTATTGCCGTTATGGCTAGGGCTATCATCATGGATATGTAGAGTATCCCTGTCGGGGCGGCTTCTCTGACTAGGTATGCGAAGATGTATACGCTCAGCATTGTCAATAATTGGTTTGAGATCATGTAGGGATAGTTTGATAGGGTTAGCACTGTCAGGGACTTTAAGTCTTCTCTAGAAGGGTATGCGAGTCGCATACTTGTTAATGTGGTTAAGATAGCCAGTGCTGTTATGGATGCTGTTAGGAGGTATGCTATGTAGCCTATTAGTGGTGCTAGGAACCCCAGCCCTAGGAGGGCTAACGCTACTCCCATACTGAGTTTAGCTATTGAGCCCGCTGCCACTGCTGTGAAGTATTCTCTAAACCTTTCTAGGCCTATTAGGGATGAGGTTAATGGTACTGATATGACGGTTAGGAAGGCTAGTAATAATGTATGGACTGCTAGACGGCTGTAGCCTAGACCTCCTATGAGCGGTAGCGATATGGAGGAAGCTAGACAGCCTGTTAACACTGCCAGTAGTAGCGTTGATGTGAAGACCTGGAATTCCTTGACGGCAAATTCCCTGATGACAGCCAAGTTCATGCTTGCTGAAGTGAGTGTTGCAGCGATCGAAGCAGAGCTCACTACCATCGATGCCATACCTATACTCTCAGCACCAACAAGCTTTGCCACTACAACCCAGAACACGAAACCCGTCAGCGATACGGTTAGGTTTCCCAAGAATATCCAGGTACCTCCAGCCACGGTATCCTCAACGTGTTTTTCCAAAGCCCTACCCTCGGTACTGGAGATGGAGATTTATGAGAAAAGCATTGCTATCCCTACCCTAGAAGCTCTTCTAACTCCTTAATGGGTATGCCTAGCTCTATAAGCCTCTTAACGGCATGCATCTTTTATCTCTTGGTAGTCTTGAGGGTTGAAAACCCTCTTTGCTTCTCTGAGCACCTCATTGATTATTAAATCCTTTGCTCTCTTGGGGTTGTCCTTGTTTTCTCTTACTACCTCGTTTATTAGTTCTTTGAAGGCAGTTACGTACAGCTTAGTGTTTCCTTTCATTGCGGATCACGTGGAGATGTATTCTCGTTTCGCATTCTGGGCATTCCAAGTATTTTGTATATCCGTGTGATAGTCTATGTATAATCGTCCGCACTTAGGACATTTGACAAGGTATACGCTTGCTACACCCTCCGTACCTACAGGTGTTTTAACGTATAGCGTCTCCAGTTTTACGACACCCAATATTTTTAGGAGTAGTTTCTTAATAGGGTTGAGCCTAGCGTATACCTCGTAAGGGTTTAGAGACCTAGCATAGTCTGAGATATAGCTCCTTAGTATGCGCAAGCCCCACTACCTATGCTATATTTATTTGCTGGGAACTAAAATAGGGTATCAATGCTAATTACCCTATTGCTTCTCAGCGAAGAGGTCCTCTCCGCTATACACGTCAAAGAACGGATTTTCTATAGGGGTTACCTATCGAAAACATGTTTTCATTTCTAGAAATGCTTCAACCCTCAGGATGGTTCTCCAACTGCATCAGGGTAACAATGCAATTCCAGTCCGAAACGCAACAGAGTGGACGACGCTATCATGTGTTCCTAGAAAGGAGAAGTTCCGTTATGAGGCTGAGGCAACTATTGCTATAGTTGTAGGGTATTATCGGTATATCCCTGCTACTCTCGGTGCCTAACTTCTTGGGGAATTCACCTAAGTTCCGAGACTTGCATAGATTTCGATATGTCGTATTGGTTTGGCCTTCTGCCGTTGTCTCTATATCTCGATGCTTATGCTATACCTTCTTCCTTCTCCTAGCGATCTCAACCGCTTTCGCAAGACTGCTCTTATGGTGCGTGTTATTGGACTCTATGAATTCTATGAATTTCCGTTCCTTTGAGTCGAAATAATTCTTAACCTCTCCCAACACTACTAGGTAGCTATCCTTAATCAGCTCGTATGCTTTCTCTACAACATCTATGTGCTCCTTCACCAACCTGCGCGTATCTTCGTATCCTAGCCCAAGATCCTTTGCCAGCATTTCGCCGTGTTTCTCATCCACGGGCATCAACATCTCTAGCTCAAAGGTATTTATAGGCAGTTTGATTCTCATTAGCTTAATCTCTAATTCCTCCGTAAGCTTCTTTCCTGGAACCTCATCGAGAAGCGCATATGTTTGGTTATGGGCCACCATTAGATCTACGTAGGCACAGTACAATTCACCCAGAGTTGTACCAGAAACAACCCTTCTGCTATGATGCAAGACTCGCTCCATATATGTTAGGTGACTTAATAGATACTTCCTCAAATAATTGGGATCTGTATATAGAGATGCCTTATGTATGATGAGCTCTAGAGCTTCGTTTAAGTAAAACTCATCTCCTTTACTCAATATGAACTTGGGCCTAAGACCCGCCACCGTATACTCCTCATAGTTTCCAACGATCCGTGTCCCCCGTCTATATGCAAGACCTGCTACAGTCAGATTTGTTGAGCCATAGTATTTTCCATGGTAGACTATGTTCTCTGAATAGCATATCTGGTAGTATACAGCGAATTTTGCGTGATTCAGAAACTCGTAGCTAGGGTGATAAACTACGGTATAGCAACTATCTCTTAAGAGATCTATCGCTTGATTCTGCAAAACCCTCATACGCCCAGGAAATTTTGAGGGTGCAGTGGTTCTAACTAGACATACAAAGTTCCTCGGTGACATGTTGACGGTATTGCGAATCTCTTCCAGTAGCTGATTACCATTGTACACAACTCTAGGCGATATTATGAGGCTCGAAATGTAGAGCAGGGCTATAACATCATGTTGCTGATGAACGCAATTGCTAAATCTGCTCCTAATCGAGGAAATTAACCTCCATAGACTTCTAAGCGCATTATCTGAATCCGGATGTTTTACAATCACTATAACACCCCTTAAGTACTAGTTCAACAGTATGTAATATACCATTATTTCATGGCCGATGACCATGACAACAAATAGGTTCCCCTATAAAGAGCTAGCATTTTCTTACTGAGTATGCGAAAGCTATTCTGGAAAGAGCGTGAATAGCTATGTCCACTATGTCTAGAGAAGAATTAGCACTAGCTCTATTGAGAATAGCTGGGCTGGATCTTAAAGCATCGAAAATCCTCTTTGATAATGGGCTCTATCCGCAAGCTATATTCTATGCTCAGCAATGCTGTGAAAAAGCGTATAAAGCATTTCTAGTCTTTGTTGGGTTGGCAAAAGAGGGAGAGGATCTTAGTAAATCGATAAGCCACTATCCTTTCAGTAAAGGGCTTCAGCTCCTCGTAGATAGAGCTGTTAAGGAGCTTGTAGAGCTTATAGAAGAGCGTGGTATAGATGAGAAGAGCTTTGAGAAGGTGTTGGAACCATACCTAGAATTTCCCCAGGTATCTTCGTTAACGAGTTTCGTTGAGAACTTGAAAAGGAAGATCGAAGTTCTCGTGACAAGCGCTATTGACGAACTTAGCGCAGAGAAACTCTGCAAACCCCTAACTAAGGATACCGAAGAGCAGATCGACGAGATCATAGATATCATAACAACAATTCTCCTTGATGTTGAAACGTTTCTCGAAAGTATTAAGCTAGGACCCATAATATACAGGCTCTTAAAACTTCTTCATGTAAGTGAGGTGAAGCTTAGGGCAAAGCTTGACGAGGTATCGTGGTTGATCTCCAGACCATTACTCCTAGCTGAAACCGCACTATACGTTTTCTTAATAGCATCAGTATTCCTAGAGAGATATGCTGTGGCATCCAGATATCCAGGAAAGATAGATCCATCGAAAGACATAAAACACAACAGCATAATCACGAAGATAGCAAGAGACTTCATAAACTACATTGTGAAAACTAGACTCCTAAGACGCATACACGAGCTTATAAGAGGAGACGTCACTGATGAAGAACTCAAGGAAATTCTCAAAGCACATAAGGAATTGATTAAGACACAGATAAAGCTCCACATCGAGACCAATAAACTAGGTTCTTACAAGCAAGGTGTCGCCGATTAAGGCATAGAGCCTCAGCTTATCACAATAAAGGCTCCTTAAAGTACCCCAATATTATTTCTTTAAGGACACTTTGGATTCATTACTGTGTCGTTGAGCTGATGAGTTTATGATGAAAGAGGTTCATTCACAGAGTTAATGCGCCTCGATTGGAAAGACGTTCTTGGTGAGGATAAATTTGTTCAAGCAAACCTATCCATAACATATCCCGGCATAGTTAGAGCATGGCATAGACATTTAAGAGGGCAAGTAGACTACTTCATAATCATAAAAGGAGCAGCAAAAATATGCGCCTACGACGAAGAAACAAAAGAACTAACAGAAATACACTCTTATGGAAAAAACCACAAATCGTAAGAGTACCCGGCCACTACTGGCACGGCTTCAAAACAATAGGAACAGAACCCACATATCTAGTCTACTTTGTAAGTAATCTTTATGACTACAACAATCCTGATGAGGAAAGAAGACCGTGGAACGATCAAAAATAATACCAAAAACAATAAACGGAAAACCTAATGATCCAAGATGCAACAAACCTTGGAACTGGTTCCACCCACCACACAAATAGCCCATTATTTTATTTGAAATATTATTATTCAATTTGGATAAACTTAGATTGCATACTTCATGCAGGTCAACTCCTCTTTAATAATGGAGATTATAATGCTTCACTCCTAACCACCTACATTGAAATAGAATATCTAATAAACAAACTTGGCAGAGAAAAAGTTGAAGAGCAAACAAGAAATCTCAACGCCAACGCACTAAAAAATACTTTTAGCTAGAGAGGTAATCCTAAACGGCGTAAACATCGACGAATCAACAGCCCAACCAGCCCTAAACATAAACCTAAAAGACCTAGCCTGCATTCTAGGCCTAATCATAATCACGTTAACCTTCCTAAACATATTCAACCTACCCATATGGATAGATGCAATAAGAATTCCACTAAGTACCTTCCTAATCCTATCTCTAATCCTTTCTAGAATTTAGTGGAGGTGATTTATTTAGAGATTTAAAATTTTGAGAATTTTTAATCTTCTTTTAGCTTAAGTAGCGCTTTTATTTTTTCAGGTTAACTAATCTATCTCTTTCTGATATTTTGCTGATGTTTTGCGGGGGTAGTGTTCTAGTTTGGTTATGGTGTTTTGGAATTAGTTGAAAATTAGTGTTTTGAAGATTTTGGTAAATGAAATATTTGTGTGGTTATAGAATTTAAAGTATAACACTAGCTGATTTGTTGGGTGAGGTTTGGGTTTGAGTGTGTTGGATGTTTCTAGGGTTGCTTGGGGCTCTATCTATCTTTCTCTTCGAACAGTTCTAACCACTGTTATCGGTGTTTTAGGCTTCTCAGTTATGGCTAGATATATTTCTCAGTCTGATATGGGTGTTTATACGGCTTTAACTCTTCTAGCCTCATCGGTTCAGTTAATATCTGGTTTCGGCTTTCCATCTGCAATTGTTAAGTTCGTTTCTGAGCTTATCGGTAGGGGTGAAGACTACTCCCCTTACGTCTTATCCGCCTTAACCTTGAGATTCGCTTTAACATTGGCATTATCATTAATTTTAATAATCTTCTCAGGTAATCTTTCACAGTTTCTCTTCAAATCATACATTTATACTGATCTGATCATTCTCGTTCTGATAGATTCCATTATCACCTCTATCTCCACAATCCTCAACAATTTCCTATGGGGCTATGGTTCATTAGCATTCATCTCAATTGTCGGTGTAGCTTCAACATTGATTAGATGGTCAACTATACTAATATTCCTCCTAAACGATTACGGTTTAACCGGAGTAATATATGGCTGGCTGATGGGCGATATATCAACACTAACATTATTAACATTAAAATCAATTCATCATTTATCATTTAGTAGAGAAGTATACTCGAATTTTAGGCCGGCTTTGAAGAGGTTAATTCAATTTTCCTGGCCACTATACATTTCATCAATAATCTCATATCTATATAACTCGTATGATAAATTTCTAGTATTAGCCTATCTGCCTTTAAGCGATCTAGGCGTCTATAATGTTGCATATACCGCTTTCAGCATACTCGTTTCACTTGCATCATCAATTGGAGCTTCACTATACCCCTACTATGGAAGACTGTATGGTGCAGATGATCATAAAACCATCTCCCTCAGCATAAGCCATTCATCAAAATATGTTATGCTACTATTATCACCCCTAATTCTAGGATTAGCCTCAACCTCCAAGCCAATCATAACATTATTCGCCGGCCCAAACTACACTAACGCATGGACAATACTATCCATATTATCCATATTCGGCCTAGTCTACAGCATATCACCAGCCTTCACAGGCCTACTATTAATATACAACAAGACGAAGACAATTCTAATCATAAACCTAGCCTCAATACTCATAAGCCTAACACTACTACCATCAACCAAACTCTTCGGCCTAAACGCCCTAGCCATAGTTAAAGGCTCATCAATACTCATAAGCTTCACCCTAACCCTAACTACACTATCAAAGATAATTAAAATAGAACTTGAAAAACAAACATTAACAAAAATACTAACAGCATCAACCATAATGGCCCTAACCGTCACAACCATACAACAATTCACCTACAACCCAATTCTACTACCAATCTACATACTTATAGGCGGAGCAACCTACCTAACCCTAATAAAACTCTTCAAAATAATCGACAAAAACGACCTTCTATTGCTAAAGCAAATCATAGGAGAAAAATACACAAAACTAATCGAAAAAATAATGCTTTAAGCCTGGTGGTAGAGTTCGGGAAGTATAAGTGACATAATACTTTCTTTGTTATTCTCTTGTAATCATATTATAGATTTTTAATGGTTAAGTCTTCCTTTAAATTTATCTTACAATTTTCCCTTGCAAGATACATATATACAAACTAAGCATTAAACAGCATCAATTTTCATGCTATTTACTCCTATTTAAATATGGGTTGCAAGGGAAAAGCAAAGTGGAAATGCTGCAATTTTACATACATATTTTGGTATTTATTGTATACTCTTCCATCATACTTAGATCGAATTATTAAGGTGATTTTGAAGTTGTAGGTGTCTCTGAACTTTCAATATTTTTCTCGTTAAGTTAAAATTAGCCTGTTTGCACTTTATAAAAATTACCGCAAGAAAACTCCCCATCTTTAGTGGGGAGATGAATTGCGGTTAGATTTAAATAGGGCTTCCAAGTTTAAAGTATCGGAGTCTACGGCTCCAATGAAGGCCAAATTAACCAAGATGCCCCCAAGCTACACGCTTAGGAACAGGGGCCACCTTGACACACCCCTCAACTCCACATGAGAGGATAGAACTAACCTACAGCCTAAAACCTCCATCCCCAAAAGCGGAGAATCCCCCCGCTTCAGCGAGGAGAGTGTCAATGGCGATGAGGAGAATTTAACTTAACATCCTTAGAGGTGTTCATATGGATTTTTTAAGGAAAAATGCTTTAAAATTCTTCGATGAAGCTGAAGAAGCATTCAAGAAGAATGATTACAGCTTCACCATGCTGTTCGTAGAGCAATTTTTCCAATTAACCCTAAAATATTTACTCTGCAAGAAATATGGAGAGTTCCCTAAAACTCGCAGCCTCAAAACCCTATTCCAACTGACAAAAAATGACAATTTAATCAGCTACTATAAACAAAATCTAGATCTACTCAGAGAAATAGAGTTATCCTATATCGCCTCAAGATACATGGATGTAGAGTATAGTGAAAACATTGCCAATAAAGCCCTAAACCTAGCAAAAAAACTTTGCGAGGAAACTCCTATGATCAACTACTTCAAACTACTCGAAAAAAATAAAGAATTATTCGAAAACGCAACGAATATAGCCAAGGAAATAGCTATAAAAGCAAGAGAATTATTCAAAGACTGTGAAGTCTACATCATCGGCAGCTACGCCAAAAAACCCACACCCTATCCTCAGACCTAGACATACTAATAACATCAACCAAAATACCAGAAAAAATAAACTTCCAATGGTACTGCGAAGTAGTCAAAACCCTAACCAAAGACCACAGAATAAACATTCACCTACTCAACAAGAAAAAACTAAAAAACTACAAGAAAATATACACACCAATGATCAAAATAACATAGTGAAATAGCTCTGCTCATGGAAATAACGTATCTCCAGAAGATGAAACCCATAGAATCATATACATCATCTCCTTAGCAAAACTTGAATCACTCATGTAAGTAAATCTAATAACAGTCCCACGAGTTTTTAGAATACAAAACCCAAAACTCATAAACTTACTATGCAATAAATCCACTCACTCATCCTCACAACCTCCGAATAGGAACTTATGAATTTGAACAGGAGTTCTTTTTGCTTGGTGATGACAAAATTTTATGTCCAAATGTTGGTTCATATGCTATACTTGGAGAGAAACATGGCGTTTCAGCTTCTTCAGGATATCCGTTAATTAAGAATAGGCTTGCCAAGCCGTTGCTAATTGAACTTGTAGAGACTAATCCAATAGATTGGTACAATATTCATGACGCATTACAAGACTGTTATAAGCTTAGCTTTATGCATTGGGCTACATTAACTCAGAAAACTAAATTTCCTGCACCCATAAAGTATGCAGATGATCTTTCATACCTCATTTCTAAAGGCATTAAAATTACTG
>JAGGXK010000035.1 GCA_021163115.1 Desulfurococcales archaeon
ATACAGAATACATATGTTGTCTCATTAACAACATCTCTAATACTTATAGCTCTAATCACCAGTTTATGTAATCCATCACTATATTTTGTTGTATCTAGAGTATACGTGAACCTTGGCGATGTATATGATGCAACTAACTGGTTATCTATGTATAACAGTACCTCCTCTAACTCCTGCCTAGACTCTATATCTATTGTAAGATCGATTACTCCTTTAACATACGTGTTATTTAATAGAGGCTGGACATTTATTATAATAGGAGGTATTTTGAATGAATGGCTTAGCCATGGAGAATATATGATGTTTCCATAAACCTCCTCAGGATCATCTCTGTCAGCTCCTAAGCTATACAGGGGTCCATGTATACTTCCCCACCAGTTCATAGTAGCGTTAACCGTTATGTAGTTATTGCCATTGTATATCCCATGGTATTTATTACCATATATATCACAATAGTGTATTTCTACATAGAAGTATACTTGTAAAGGAGTAGCTGAGATCGATAAACCTGCGCCATTATTACTAGTAATCTCTGTATAGAATATAGTTGTGTTACTTGTATCAATAAGTACTCCATCTCCGTTACTATCTATTCTAGATGAGTTGATCCATGCCCTAGAGTGTCCTAGGTATACCCCGATCCCGGTGTTCCCAGTTATGGATGTGTTCTCTATTACTACTTCTGAATAGGAGATTTTTGCTCCAGTTAACTCGTTTAAGTAGATCTCCGAGTCTTGGATCAATAATTTACTATGCATAGATGTAAGTCCAAATATGTTGTTGGATAGCCTAGTGTTTCCTAGGCTAATAGCCTCTGAGAAGAATACTTGGATCGCAGCGGTTGTATTAGTTATTGTTAAGTCCTCTACTTTTATATTGCTTGAATTAACTATGATTACTTGACCTGCTTCATCCCTGATCGTTATACTATCTTTATTCAAGATATATACTAGTGGTTTATCGTTTACTGTATTGTTCTCCGAACATAGTATGAGATCACGGGGGGATAAGCCATAGAGATATACTCCATCATTATAGAACCTATTGTTTATTAGGGATAGGCTCTTTTGGCCTCTATTAGAGAATACACCCAGCCTATTGTTTATAAATACACTACCTTCTATAGTGGTGTTAGAGTTAACAAGGTATACTCCACATACAGTATTATTTATAAAGACTGTATCCTTGATGTAGAGATTACTACCTCTTGACTCTATAGCAATAGCATTATCTATGAATCTAGATGAAATGATCCTTGTTTCTATAGAATACTCTGTTGTAATAGCATAGGTTATGTTCTTAAAGATGCTATCCTCGATATAGATCTTTGTCATTGATGCATTTATTCCTTCGCCAATACAGTTCTCAATACGTGATCTTTTTATAGTGATCATGGATATTTCAGAGTATATAGGGGTTGTAGATTCAGTAATATTTGTTTCCTCTAAGTACATGGTTGAGTTATATAGTTTTATTCCTTTAGTACCTTTAATTACTCCATACCAGGATCCTATTTCAGCTTTATTTAGTATAATGATGTATGAGTAGCTTTTACCTAGGTAACTTATTTCTGAGTACTCTAGACTAAGCTCTGAATTTGATGATAATCTAATAGAACGCATACCCCCTGTTGTATTGAGTAATAGTTTAGAGTTTCTAAGTATAAGTTTGCTATTTGATAAAATAATTACATTACCATTAACAATAACCTCTGCATTATCATATGATAGTGTACCACTAACAACTAAGTCCCCGTTAACTACTATATATTGGTTATTAGTATTGTATGGAATTACTATAGTATATGGGATTACTAGCAACACAAGCATTATCAGTAATAATGGCTTATGCAATAACTATACCCCATGTATAGTTGTCTAGATAGCTTCTATCCTACTATATACTATAGTCATTAATAAAGCGGTGCCTACGTGCTTTTAGAATAAATGAGGATGGAGAGTTATCCAATAGTTTATAACTATGTAATAGTATTTGATATTTTAATAACTATATTAGTTATGGAGGCGGCATTGATGGTTGTTGTTAACCAGGATTTAATTAAAAAGTTTCTTGAGGCTAATCCATTATTGAGGAAAGCCTATGAAGTACTGGCTAGCGATGTTGAGGCTAGGGAGCTGTGGTTTATGAGTAATGTTATGGCTGTTAAGAGACTTAAATACAATGATCATGGGCCTGTACATGCACATATAGCTGCTGGTGCTTCTCTTGAACTATATAGGTTGATTAGTGAAGCTGGTGTAGAGTCTACTCTTGTAAAGGATGGAGTAGTTGATGATCCAAGGCATTCATGGATTGTTGTATTGTATGGAGCATTACTCCATGATATAGGTAATGCTGTTCACAGGGATCTTCATGAGAAGCTGGGAAGTTTTCTTGCCAAACCCATTATTGATCGTGCATTATCAAAGATTATCGATGATGATGCCTTAAGGATTAGGCTTAGGCAGGAGATTATGCATAGTATTCACTGTACAGCATATGATGTCAAATGCTTAACTGTAGAAGCAGGATGTGTTGCTGTAGGTGATGGATTAGATATGGCTGAGGGTAGGGCTAGAGTTCCCTATAGGATGGGGCAGGTCAATATCCATAGTGTCTCAGCACTAACTATTAAAAAAGTTGATATAAGCCGTGGAGATAGAACACCTGTTAAGATCAATGTATATATGGATGAGCTTGCAGGAGTCTTCCAGGTTGACGAGGTATTAATGCCAAAGCTTAGATCAACACCACTTAGAGATCTTATAGAGATAAGCGTTATTGTTGACGGAAGAGAGCTGAAGACCTATACACCTACAAGGTAGGCCATAATACTTGAGTACACTGTGTCTATAGGAAATAATTTTAATACATAGACCGTATATCATTATTTCGGATCACTGGTTTTGACCATCATTTATAGTCTTTACAGGTGGTTTCATATGAGATATAATGTAAAGACTATATCCGCGATCATTGGTCCACTAGTGTTTCTATTGCTTGCACTTATACCTCCTATTCCAGGAATGGCTGAGGCATCTATTGAAGCAGGTGTTAGTCCAAGGGCTGCACAGATCACGCTGGGGCTATTGTTCTGGGTTATACTATGGTGGGTTTGTGAGACAGTGCCTCTAGGACTCACGGGATTGTTGCCAGCGCTTCTCCTGCCTCTCCTAGGGATTCTGGAATGGAAGACTGCCTTACCTGTCTACTTAAGCCCTATTATATGGATCTTTATGGGTGCTTTTGCATTAGCCAATGCCTTTAGAGCATCAGGTCTAGATAAACGAGTTGTCTCTGTCCTCTCAGGACTGTATAAGGGCAGGAGTTTTGCATTATCTGTCTTCACTGCTGTTTGTCTACCAACATTCTTCCTTAGCATGATAGGGTCTATTACAGGGGCTGCAAGCATTATGTTGCCTATAACACTAGCTTATATAACTGCTATAAAGGCTAGAAGTAGGGATGTTGATGAAATGGTTCTGCTTCTTATGGCTAATGCTGCTACAGCTGGAGCATTATTGTTCCTAATAAGTACTCCACCAAATCTTATAGGGAAAGCTGTTGTTGAAGAATTTACTGGGCGTAGTGTAAGCTTCTTTGACTGGTTTATATTTGGTACACCCCAGGCTATCTTCGGCTTAATAACATCATGGCTTATAATACTGTTTCTCTACAAGAAGTATCTACCAAGTGAACCACCTAGAGCCCCTGTAATAAAGGAGCCAATGAGTTTTAGTGAGAAAGCTGTTTTAACAATATTTCTTGTAGCAATAACTCTGTGGAGTTTGCCCGGCTTTTTGTCAGTTATAGCGTCTGCAACAGGATCACAAGCTATAGCTGATACTGCTGCATTGTTGAAGAAGCATGTTCCAGAATATGCTCCTGCAATACTAATCCTTATGACAGTACCTTTGATTAGGCAGGAGGGTAAGCCTATACTACCATTTGATGAGATGTTGAGGAAGATTGACTGGAACACTATATTCTTGTTTGGTGGAGGATTATTGCTTGGCAAGGGTATTGTAGGCAGTGGTTTATCTAACTGGATAGCCCTTACTGTTAGAGCTTATGCTGGAGCAGCTGCATCACCATGGCTGCTCACATCAATTATTGCAGCCCTAGCATTCGGGCTAACCCAGGTTGCATCAAATACTGCTACAGCCAATATTTTCTGCCCAATAGCAGCAACAATAGCTCTCGGCGTAAATATTGATCCATTGATACCAGTACTTACCACAGCCATGGCCTGCTCAATAGCATGTACACTACCAGCCTCCACCCC
>JAGGXK010000047.1 GCA_021163115.1 Desulfurococcales archaeon
TAGAAGCGAAATAGGTAGAAACTATGTTAAGAAAAATTTTGTGTATATTATTGATATTTATTTTGATATCACCATTATATTTAGGAGTTATGGGTAAGGCCTTATCTAAGGGAACAGTATTAGTAATTATTGATACAAACGATCTTGGCGAGTTATTTGGTATAATCCAGATCTCTATGGTTACACCTAATGGAACACATAGTTACATTTACCATATATCCTCAGATATGATAAGATCATTTAAAGTTGATTTCAAAGAAGCTATAAGTGAATGGGAGGAGTTTTATGTAAAGAGAATAAGTCGTTCATGGCCTGATCTCCCATTACCAACTGTCTCAATAATGCTCTACCTATTTGACAAGAATGGCACAGAATACATTGGAGCTACAGGTTTTGGGCCTGTAAAATACTATCTCAGTAAAGGATTACCTCTAAGAGAGGTTATGGAGAAGGTAAGGAAAAATCCTACAGCACCATTTAGTGAGGAAGCAGTAAATGTATATATTGTTGTCCATAAGAAGAGCTTATTAAAGATCGATCTAGCTAAGGTTCTAGAAAATGCAAGTATAGCTCTTCAAAAGAAGCACCAAGTTAGAGAATCAGGTAGTAGAGAAGATAAGAACTTAGGTATGTATAGCGGGAACGAGTTTACTAAAGTTTATTTAGATGACCTATACAGCACTAGATACGACCCTCCACAGGGTTGGATGGATAGAATAGTAGGTGTAACTAGTGAAGACAAGGCATATATGTGGTACTTATTTGCTGATAAATATTCGAAGAGATACTATTATGCAAAAGACATGTATACCCAGGATGAGGTAAAGGTAATCATTGCTAACAACCTACACCCTGGAATCTACTGTATGGATGAATTTGTTAACTGGCTAGCAAACCAGATTGGTAAAACCGCTGAATGGCACAATGTTATTAATGAGAGTAACTTATTTGACTGGGACATACCATTTGCTGGGATGAGTGTAATATATGGGTCTAACGCACCATTAGCCTTCCACCTAGTTGTAGCCAAAGCCGAGGCAGCTATATATTATCACGGAATATCTGTTTTCGGTATAATTAACGTAGTAGAGACTATAACATTGATGAACATTACAGGACAGACAACGAGTATCTATCCAGGTAATGGCGATTCAAAAACATTTATCATTGTACCAACACTATACCGGTATATTGGAGATGGAGTCTCTATAATCATTGACTTAGATACAACAACTATTAATGGGAGAAAATACTGGGTCGTAACACCATATATTACATTCTTCCCATATTATATGAAACTATATAATGACCTAGATAATGCATATAACTATAAAGTAAAGCTATCAGATCCCGATCCCAGATACTATAATGAACTTACTTGGAGCTATAGCTCTAGGACTATATTTAATGAACTTGTATCAGATAACAAACCAATGATTCCAGGCGAGGATCCAAACACTTTCTTTAAGGATACAAACCAGTTATCTAGCCCAAGGTACCAATATTATGCAGCACTAACACTAAGTTTCTATGAACCATTTGTTGACACTATACTAAATACTATATTGACACAAGCCCATAACATAACAATATCCACCATGAAATCTATTATAAAAGATACATTATCCTATGCTGAATACAATGCATATGGATCTGCATTCTGGATTCAAATAAAGGGAGATAGAATAGAGCCACTAGACAATCAAATATCTGTTGAAATAGATAAAATGACGTTAAAACATACATCACAAGAATACATACCACTAATGATCAAGTACTCCATAACAGTAAATGTATCATCTCATTCTGGCACTACAGGAACATCTTAAATCCATTAGACAATATATTTATTGTTAAAGCAAACTCTTACTTTATATTTATTTTCTGGTAAAGTTGTCGCTGTGTTTATATTTGTGCTATTGCACAGAAAATTAGCGGTGGCTACTACGTATTGCAGAGCCTCACTTCATAACTCTAAGAACGTCCTAAACTGGTTCTACATCGGCTACATATATGTATTGGTATTAATGTTTTTACATATTCTACCTATAGTAACTACTAGTTCTATGTATGTTTCTCTAGATCCCCCCATGAATATTGAATGGATTAATAATCTAGAGATCTATGTTGTTTATGATAATAATCCTTATAGAGAGGGGCTTAGGGCCTCATGGGGGTTATCACTCTATATTATTGCTGATAATGAGACTATATTGTTTGATACTGGTGGGGATGGTGATATCCTTCTCTATAATATGGAGGCTCTAGGTCTTGATCCAAAGGATATAGATGTTATTGTATTATCCCATATCCATGGGGATCATACTGGGGGTTTGTTTAAGTTATTGGAGGTAAATCCTAGTGTTACAGTTTACCTTCCAAGATCATTCCCTAGTAGCTTTAAGGAACAGGTTAGATCCATGGGTGCAGAAGTTGTAGAGGTTCATGATCCTATGGTTATCTCTAACGGTGTTATGGTTACAGGTGAGATAAGCTGTGGAGGAGGATTGTATGAGGAGGCTCTTGTAATAAATACTAGCCGAGGGCTTGTCATTCTTACTGGCTGTGCTCATCCTGGTGTAGATAATATTGTTGCCAAGGTCGTTAATATCCTTGGTTATGACAAGATATTATTGGTTGGAGGAGGCTTTCACTTGGGAGGAGCTAGCAGGGAACGGATCATGGAGATCATAGATACTTTCAAGAAGTACCATGTAGGATATGTTATGCCTATACATTGTAGTGGTGATACTGCTAGACAGTTATTTAAGGAAAACTATGAAGACCATTGTCTACTGGGTGGTGTAGGCTTCTCCATTAAACTAGGCGATCTAGTAGGTGGTATAGCAGAGGAGGTTTCAACAACCCCTATAAAGAGTAATATAACCCAGTTCTCACCAACTACATCACCCAGCACAGGGGCCAGCTATGACTTATTGGAGAATAATCTTATACCCATTATTATCGGGACACTGGCTCTTACAATATTCTCTATAATTATCTATTATTGGAGGGTGTATAGAAGTGGTTGATAGGGTTGAACTATGGTTTCTAGCTGATAATAGAGTTGCTGTACCAGGTACTATTAGTACATGGGGTTTATCGATCCTAGTAAATGCTTATGGTAAGTACATTCTCTTTGATACAGATTCTAGATGGGATATTATAGAATATAATGCAAGAGTTATTAATGCACCAATTGATAGGGTAGAATATATTGTTATAAGCCACCTCCACGGAGATCATGCTGGGGGGTTAAGAAGAGCCATAAAATATTACCGGGGATTAGGAAGAATAACCCATATAATACTACCTGAAAAAACCAGGGTTCCCCATGGAACACTATATACTGTTGGGGAAAACCCTGTTTTTATAAAAGATAATGTATTAACAACAGGTGTTCTAGGCCATGGTATTAGGGAGCAAGCGCTTATAGTAGATATTAGAGGCAAGGGACCCTTAGTACTTGTTGGATGCTCCCATCCAGGAATAGAGAATATACTTAAGAGAACAACAATGCTGCTGGGAACCAATAGTGTATATGGGCTTATAGGCGGCTATCATATATCAGGGTATGAAGCATACAATGTACTCTATGTTCTAGAAAAGTATAATGTAGAACTAATTGGACCGGCTCATTGTACAGGCGATGACGCTATTGATATTTTTAGACAGGAGTTTAAGGGAAGATTCATAGCCGCTGGAACAGGGTTACATGCAGTAATAGATTAGGTTCCGCAAGCTTTTTCTTTAAAGAAGACAATATTATGTATCCCTGTAGCTGGTGGTTTTATGGAGGAGTATAGAATCTACCCGGTTACACCTATTATAGGTGTTGGAGCTGTTGTCCTATGGGATAACAAGATATTGCTGGTTAAACGCGGTAACGAACCATACAGAGGCTACTGGACCATACCAGGAGGTGTTCAGAGAGTTAATGAGACTCTTGGAGAGGCTGCTTTGAGAGAGCTTAAGGAAGAGACAGGGATTGACGGGGTTGTAAAGGGAGTTGCATGGATTAATGAGCTTATACAATATGAGGGAAACAGGATCAAGTACCACTATATTATAATAGACTTGTATATAGAGCCCCTATCATATAATGTAAGGCCTGGAAGCGATGTTCTTGATGCAGGATGGTTTAGCCTGGATACAGACTGGAGTACCCTCAGGATGTCTGATGCTATGAAGAAGCTACTAGCACATCTAAAGAAGTATGGTGTTAAACACGTTCTCCCATATAATAAACCAATTATTATAGGGATTCCTCAATAATCTCAACCACGTCTTTGTACAGCCTTGTAAATCCATAGGTGAGTGTTTTCTCTAGATTCCATTTCCTGTCAAGATACTTGTTTTTATACAGAAAGTCTGCAACCCTTATCTCTAGACTAGATGGTATGTCAGTGTATGCTTCAGCTCCATAAAGCTCCTCATATGCTCTAACAATATACTCTATGACCTCCTTGAACCCTATACCTCCTCCAAGGATCCTGGATAGTGTTGTAACTCTATACTTTACTGGAGAGATCCCCTTAGGTATTTTCTTAGGGATTCTAAGTAACTTGTATAACCTTTCTATATTAGATGATACAAGGAGTGATCCATGGAAGAATACGGTGTTCCATCTATAGCTTGCAGCTGTACCACTTACCTTCCTATCATAGATTATTATATCATTTGTATTCTCGATCCGTGGAACCAAACCTAGATGTTTTAGTGCATTGATAATTCCTTTTATTAGAAAACTATATGCTGTATCAACTGGCCGGGAAACCCCTTCTCCAGTATAGGTTACTGCATAGTTTAGGTTACCAAGATCATGATATACTGTCCCTCCGCCAGTAAATCTACGTACAATAGCTGTATCATACCTCCTTGTCTCATCTAGAACAACATCCTCTTCTACAGACCTAAAGAACCCTAGTACAACAGCATCTCTATTCCTCCATATACGTAGAGTCTCATCCTCTATAGCCCCCCTAGCTCTAACAAGGAAGAAGGCTTCCTCAAATGCAAGGTTATAGTATGGATCATCTATTGTCTCAAATAATAGTACCCGCAGCCTCTTCATAGCTCCCCGGATCTACCTGTATAACTAGGTGTTAATGTATAAATATCTTCTCCTTAACAATCTCTTGGAGCACAGTATATGGATCTATTATTGGAGGGCCGTTAGAATCAATTATTATTCTTACTCTCTGATTCTTTACAACAAGATCCCTCTCACCATCAAATGATAATATACTATAATCTATATCCTTCTCCTCTGTATAGGGAAGCTTTAACACCTTAACATCTCTAATACTAACCTCTCTTAAGAGTCCTGGGGCAAGTGCTGCCATAGTCTTAAACCCTCTTCCAAGAACGATCCTTGATGCAAGCTGCTCCTTCCTATCAATAGGCCTTATATATCCAAGTATTGATGTTAAACCTATGTTAATGGGTGTCCCCATGGTTATGTAGATCTCCTTGACCTTATCTAGATCAAGAACTGCCCTAGCACCTATAAAGCTATGAGTTGTAAATGCTAGGTCAACAAGGCCTAGATCCTCCCCTGTATAATGTTCTACAACTATTCTCTTAGCCCTATAGAATCCCTTGCAAGAAGGGTTTCTTGATGCAGCATACCCTACAACTATGCCAGCATATGTTGGATCTATTTGGTATGGTATGACATTGTTTGTACCCATGGATATGGGGAGAAACGGTATATCCTTGTATGCCTTAGCAACAGCTCTAGCTGTACCATCACCTCCTAGTACAAGCATTGCCTTTACATTCTCCCTCCATGCAATCCGCGTAAACTCCATAGAATCTCTCCAGCTGTAATCAAGCTTCATTTCTGCAACATACATGTCTATAGAAGTCTTTTCCCTGAACTCGTCAATAATGTACTCACTAATACCATCGGGATCGGGGTAGAACATTATCTCATCAACAGGTGTTACTGAGACTCCCTTGATAAACATTCTCAACACTCTTATCCTCTCCCAGTTAGTAACTGTTTTTGCATAAGATGATACACGCCTAATATCCCTGCCAGAGTAAGGATTTACTAGAACAGCTATCTTAACCAACTATAATACACCATAGGTTCTAGGATATAGGTTGTTGTAAAAAATAGTTTAAATGGTTTAAATATATAGTTATAGTTATTCTCCAGCCTCCTCGATCTCAGCTATAGGATCTCCTGGTGCTACTTGGGAATTCCTTAGCTTAAGGATCTTCTTTACAACACCTGATACAGGTGATGGTACCTCTACTGTAACTTTTGATGCAAGTACTTGGCAGAGGTTGTCTCCCTTCTTAACATGATCCCCTTCCTTAACATACCATATAGTTATAGTTCCTTCACCATAGGCATTATAGTCCCATAGCTTAGGCATCTTCACTATCAATTCTTGTACACCCAGCTAGTACTGGTTTACTTACCCATCATTTCTTTTACAGCATTAATTATTTTCTCTGCATTGGGGAGTACGTATTGCTCTAGAGGCCTACTATATGGTATTGGTATATCTGGGTATGCAATCCTCCTTGGCGGCACCTTTAGTTTATCAAAGGCCTTCTCTACAACAGATGCTATAACCTCGCTTGTTAATCCAAAACTCTTATAGTCCTCGTCAACAACTAGTAGTCTACCTGTCTTCTCAACAGATTTAACAATAGTATCTACATCTAGAGGCTTAATTGTTCTCAGATCAATTACTTCTGCATCAATACCAAGATCCTTAAGCTTCTCAGCAGCAGCTAGTGCATGGTGTACAGTCATTGCTGCACCAACTATTGTTACATCACTTCCCTCTCTAACAACCCTAGCCTTACCTATTGGTACAATATATGGTTCCTCAGGAACCTCTGTAATAGCTGTCTCTGGATAGGGCATCCATGGCAAGCCCATTAATCCTTTATGGAACATATAGATTACTGGATTATCATCTCTAATACTCGCTATCATAAGGCCTTTTGCATCAAAGGAGTTAGATGGAGCAACAACCTTTAGTCCTGGGAAGTGGGCAAAGGTTGTGAATAATACCTGGCTATGCTGTGCTGCATCAGAGTATCCTCCACCAATTGCTGTTGTAACTACTATAGGCATCTTTATCTGGCCACCAGACATGTAGTAGTTCTTAGACATATGGTTCATTATTGGGTCAAGGGTTACTCCTAGGAAGTCTGCAAACATTAGCTCTACAATAGGCCTCATACCAGCAGCTGCAGCACCTACAGCTGCACCAATAAATCCTATCTCGCTAATTGGTGTATCCCTTACCCTCTCACCACCAAACTTCTTATACAATCCATAGGTTGCACCAAATATTCCTCCATAAACACCTACATCCTCACCCATAACGAATACCTTTGGATCCCTCTCCATCTCCTGTGCTATAGCTTCTGCAATAGCCTGGTACATTGGCAGCTTCCTTCCCTTAATCTCCTCAATAACAGGTAACCCTGTCTCCGGGAATGGTGCATATACATCCTTTAAAGCCTCCTCTACACTAGGATAGGGGCTGTTCTTTGCAAACTCTATAGCCTCCATAACCTCCTTCTTGGCATCCTCTACAAGCTTTTTATCAAGTTCTTCATCAAGCCATCCCTTATCCATTAATAGGTTTCTGAACCTCTTGATCGGATCCTTCCTCTTAATCTCCTCAATCTCCTCCTTAGGCCTATAGTGCTGTGGATCTCCCTCAAAGTGTCCATAGAGCCTGTATGTCTCTATCTCAATAAGTGTTGGTCCCTCACCACGACGCGCTCTCTCAACAGCTTCTCCTGCAGCCTCATACATTGCTACAACATCATTATCTGGTACAAATACTCCTGGTATATTATAGGCTACAGCCCTGTCTGAGTTTTTTGCAACAGCTGTTGAGTATTTCTTGGGGACAGATATAGCCCATCTATTATCTTCTACAATAAATATTACTGGGAGCTTCCATATAGCTGCAAGATTTAATGCTTCATGGAATTGGCCCTGGTTTGCAGCACCATCACCGCCATAGGCTACAGCTACATTGTCTCTGCCTAGAAGCTTGAATGCAAGGCCGGCTCCAACAGCCTGCGGGAATGCTGCACCAACTATACCGCTACATCCAAACCCTGCTTCCTTGCTAAATAGGTGCATATGGCCTCCCTTACCCTTTCCAAGACCAGTGGATTTACCCATGATCTCTGCAGCCATTTTCTTCAGATCAACACCCTTAGCTATAGCAGTGTGATGAGCTCTATGTGTACCAAATACCATGTCACCCTTCTTCAAATGAGCAACCATCCATGCAGCAGCAGGCTCCTGGCCTGCAGATAAATGCATCTCACCAGGAATAGGGCCTGCAGCTATATTAAATACAGGCTTCTTGCCCTCATAGTATAGCTCTCTTATAGTGTCTTCAAAGAATCTTATCTTCAACATTGTATAATAGATCTTTAAAGCTGTATCTCTATCCAAAGGCTTAGGCAAGACTTTTCCCTCATGAGAATATACCTATATATACTATATACCCACTCTACGAATTAACTTTTACGTTTTAAACCATATAAAGAAGTAATAAAACATGGTTTAATATGTAAAGATACAGCATAATAAATAAGATACTATAAAATACCCATATAATGAGTACTAAATAACATGACATTATTAGTCAAAAAAGCTAGAACAGTGTTTTAGTAGATTATAGAAAAAAGCTAGGGTTTCCTAGCAATAAGGTAGGTTAGTGGATGCCCTGGCAATAATGGTGATAATAGTATCTGATATATTGGCGGTGGATACTTGAACCCTATAGCTTTTAATCGTTCAATAGTTTTTACTAGCTGGTCAATCTTCATTCCAAGCCATAGTTCATCATCCTGTGCCTCCGCAATAGCCCTAGCTCCGCCACAAGGTATTGTAAGCCATGGCGCTTTATCCTGCATAAGTGTTGCAACAATTTCACATGCAGCATGCCCATTAAAGTCTGATTTAGTCTTATGGCCTGTTACATCAAAGTATCCTACAAGCAATAGGTATGCCTGAGTAGAGTTTACAACAAGTATTACTCCATCTGGATCCATTTTTAGGTTCTTAAACTCTTTGAGTGGAGCAAATAATGCTGACTTATACTCGCCCATTGGCAGGGCATAGACGTTTTCAACAAGCTTCTTGAATAATTCTTCAGTATAACCAAATCCTTCTATCCATCTCTTCATAAGATCCTCTGGTGGAGCTTTAAAGCCAAGTATATAGCTACCAACTACACAGGAATCAACATTCTCTGCGCGGACACCAATAGTTCTACCATATACTGCTACAAGCTTTATAACCTGGCATAAAGCCAAGTTCTTATCTATATATGGTAGGTCAGCAACCTCCTTAAACAGTTTAAACCCTACAGGCTCTCCCTTAGGCTTTATAACTTCAGTTATCTCCTTGTGGAGAAGCTCGTAATCAACCATAGCTTACCCCCAACCAGTACTATATATGTGATCCATTAAATAATCCTTTACCTAAAAATATACATGGATAATATTATGATATTAACTGTTATGTTAGCACCGTTTATATAACAGAGCCAGTATAATAGTATTAATTACCACCAAAACAAAAATTCTAACCAAGAATAAATTCATCCACCAGGCGAGCTTTATGGAGGAGTATAGAATCTACCCGATTACACCTATTATAGGTGTTGGAGCTGTTGTCCTATGGGATAACAAGATATTGCTGGTTAAACGCGGTAACGAACCA
>JAGGXK010000069.1 GCA_021163115.1 Desulfurococcales archaeon
ATATCTTATATACTATATGAAGGAATCAGGATATGACCTAGGCTATAGCTTTGTACTACTTGGCAACATACCATCAAGTAAGGAGTTGCGAAATGACCTAGTAGCTCTACTTTATGTTGGAGTAGCTGAGACTAATCCGAGAAGAAAAATAGTTATCACAAGTCTTGGGAAGGAATTATTAAATAAAATAAAGGATTCTATACCTGATGAGGAAAAGGAGCAGATAAAGAAGCTTGTAGAGGAACTTCGCGTAAAAGTGGCACCTATTGATACAGAGGTTGAACTGGCTACACGACCTAGAAGAAGGAGAAGAAGATTCTAACTTGTTATGTTTTTACATAGTATCTTAATAACATTACCTAAAATCTACCTAACATTTTACTCACTCTATATATTACTAGATAGATGTAGTAGGCGATATTCTACGTGGTTCCTCTTTTGTTGATACGAGTATAGGATTGAGCTTACCTTCCTTAGCAAGTTTTTCAACATAATTCTTAAACCCGCTTGTATGTCTTATATCCAGTTCTAGAAGTTCATACAGTATTTTCTTGACCGTACTCCATACATCCAATAACATCTCCTTAGGCATATGGCTAACAACAAATGGTTCTTGAAGCCATTGATCGAAAGCTGAGATGGTCCTCATCATATGTTGAAAGGCTGTCCGCGATAGGACTATTAAATCAAGTCTATCGGCATCCTTAAGCTTTTCCTCAGCTTTTTTAAAACTCTCCAATACTTCCTTCTGTCTTTTTACCCATGCATCTAGATTTGGGAGGAAAGGCGCACCCAATTTATTAGCACCTAAGTAATGTTTTATCTTTTTACCTATAGCCTAGTTTACTATGGGGATAGAGCCTTACATATTTTTCTGAAGCCATTAAGGATTATAGAAAATTTAAGGTCCTCGTATATCAACGTTATGTATGTTATAGAATGAGCTATCTTTTACCTGTATACTAGGTTTTCCTTCAATGAGATCTATCCTATAATGCTAGCTTTTTTAGATTAAATGGTTTTCCTTTTACTAATATTTCCTCAGGTATTTTATCTTTATACTTATTTAGAAACGCTTTATCGTGTTGTTCATTTCGTTTTTTATCTGGAAGTATTACTAGTATCCCATCACGTATAGGAAACCAGTGCATACAGTTAGGGCAATAAACAATACCTTCCACGATCTCTATTCTAAGACACTTTTCACAGGGATAATCTTCTCCTTCTTTAACTGGCTTATTTAAGTAGCCGCAGTAGGTTCTACAAAATGGTTTAGGTATATTTTTGTCAGGAATATCTTCTTCTGTTTTATTAAAGATAATCAGTTTGAGGGGGTAGTGCTTACAGCTTGGACATATTATTGTATCTAGTCCCCAATATCTCATCCCGGAACCACCTCCTTTACTAGGTTCTTTACAATACCTAGTAGTTCATTAGCTTTTTCCACATCCTTGGCCTCAATCATTATACGTAATAAAGGTTCCGTACCACTTGGTCTAACAAGTATCCAAAAGTCCCTTCCTATAACCTTCACTCCATCAATTGTTACCTGTCTATAGTTCTTGAAATACTCTTTTACCCTCTCTACAACAGTTAATGCTACTTCTCTAGGCATAGGTATCTTAGTCTTTAATGCATAGTACTGGGGTAGTTCGTCAAATAATTCTGATAACTCACATTTATACTCTGCAAGCATCTGTAAAAGAAGTACAAGAGTGATACCACCATCACGAACCGGGTGATGTAGCGGGTACATAAATCCACCATTTTCTTCAAAGCCGCAGATTCCCCCCTGGCTTGCAAGCGCTCGCGAAATACCTATGCTGCCCACTTTAAGCCATACTACCTCAATACCCATGGGTTTCAATACATCCTCTATTATAATACTTGAGGAAACTGCTGTAAAGACCCTCCTAGGTAGATCCGAGTGTTTATCTGCAAGATACCTGGCAAGTATTGTGGCTGTTCGATCACCCCATTGTACTCTACCTTTATCATCTATTACTATGGCTCTATCAGCATCGCCATCGTGAGCTATCCCGAAATCGGCACTAATATTGCTAACAATTTTTGCTGTTTCTGACAATGTTTCTACAGTGGGTTCCGGAAGTCTACCTGGAAAGAGGGGGTCGATACTTGCATTTATGGATATAACTTTTACTCCCAACTCCCTTGCAATACGGGGAGACGTTAATGCCCCAACGCTATTTGCTGCGTCAACCACTACCTTAAATCCTCTGCTCCTGATAAGCTCTTTATCAGCATGAGATAGAACAGCTTTGACATATATGTCGTTAACATAGGGATAAGGAGTAGCTTCATGTACGAGACTTCTCCACGGGACACGCCTAAATTTTTTCTCAAAGAAGTATTCCTCAATAACTTCTTCTTTCTCTCTTGGGACCTCTATGCCGTCTGAATCAATAACTTTTATACCATTATATTCTGGCGGGTTATGGCTAGCAGTTATCATAACGCCTCCATCAAATCCTTCATGAGCTATAACATATTGAAGTGCCGGAGTAGGTGTAAGTCCTGCATCATATATTTTCACACCAGTACTTATCAAGCCTCCTATAACAAGCGATTTAATCATTTCACCCCCAACCCTAGAGTCCCTGCCAACAAGTATTCTTGAGCCTTCATCAAAGAATGAACCAATTGCTTGAGCTAGTCTAAGAACCATTTCCGGGTCTAGTTCCTTGTTAACTACTCCTCTAACACCATCGGTACCAAACAGCCTATTCATGATAATCGCCTATGTTTTTAACTTGTATCTATTTTATAGTTATAACTTAGAACAATATATTATAATAGCTATATCAATAACTGTATCTATTCTTCTTCTCCAAATTCTTCTTCTATTACCTCCTCATACTCCTCTACAACTTCATCAAGAAGGTCGCGTACATCGCTTTCTCCTTCCCTCAGATTAAGAACAACTTTATAGCCTTTATTATTAAACATTTTTTGAAGCTCTAATGCAGTATCTCTTAGCTCTGACAATATATCATCAACTATGGACCTGATATCTTCTCCCGACTCAATGGCTTCCTCCATAGCATCTCTTAGATCTTCTTGAGGCTCTATACCTATAGATATACCACCCTTCTTTAATATTCGTATAACCAAGGCTATAGGTAGTATTGAGTGTATTCCAAGCACCTGTTTCTTTAACACCTTGACATCGAGATCGTGGTCCTCGAGAAATTCTTTAATTTCCCTAATTAGTCTCATCACTTTTATCACCAAGCCACCAAGATAAACCTTAAGAATCCGAGGTTAAAAATAATTGTTGTATCATGCATAGGATAACGATTTATAAAAATCTATTTTCATTACAGTACATTAACATAGTTATTAAAACCATAATATATTAATATAGACACATAATCCTTATTATATTAAGAGATTAGCACTGATTGATGTTAGTGGGATACGGATTGAGGAACATACTTTTAGTTCTCGAGAATACCAAGAACTTTCCGCTATTGGTTATCGAACTAATAAAACAATTAAGCATATGTAATAATGTTAAAATATACATAGTTGGAAGCAAAGCTATAACAGGGTTTCTGAAGAAATGTATGAAAGAATATAGTAGAGATAATATCGAAGCCCGTATATATAGTAATGATATCAGTGATCTCGATACATGGGTCTTAAAAGTATTTATCAATACAAACCCTAACGCCATAATTTATTATGGAGGAACAAGCACAAACTCAAGAAACGATCCTTTTGTTTTACTGGCGAACGCTAAACATATACCAGTATACACTGTTGAAGAAGTTCTTAACACATTCAAAGGTGAACAGATATGCAGTGTAAAATAGGGTTGCCTTTCTGGTATGGTACAGCAAAAACTATAAGCGATCTTGATGCACTATTCAAGTTTCTCAAAAACAACGATATATGTTTTCTTGAGCTCAGTATAGACTATCCGTGGCCATATAGAGACAAAGACTTACTTGATAAAGTATTTAAAACAGCTCAAAAACATGGCCTTGAATTAGGTATTCATGCTCCCTGGAGAGACATATTTCTTGCCTCCACATACAGCAAGATCAGAGCTTCAAGCCTAGAAACGGTCATAGAATCCCTTATAGGGATAGAATATGCACAGGTATCCTATATAGTACTTCATGTAACAACAATGCAGAAACAAATACTGGAAGGGATAAAGAATGAGTCTATTGAAGCAGCAAGAGAGAGTATAAAGAGAATAAAGGATATAGTAAAGGGTATTAGTGGAGAGCCTATAGATCTCTGTATAGAAAATTTATCTGTAGGTCTCTCATCTTCAGCCCAGGATATCCAGGAAATCATAACAGACCTAGATGCATGTCTGGCATTTGATATAGCTCATGCAGCATCACTTTACAGTAGATATTATAGGAGTTACTATAACAGCTTTTATGAATATTTAGAAGACTATGTAAACATGGTATTAGATATAAAGACATCAATTATTCACTTCCACGACATAAGATTAAGTGATCTGAAGGAGCATATTATCCCCGGCCATGGAGATTTAGATTATAAGAGAGTATTAAAGATCGTTAGAAAGCTTAAGCCATCATATATATTAATTGAAGCATTTAACGATAGAAACGGAAAGCATTTAACACCTATACAGACCTTAAATGAGTGCCGGGAGTTTATAACATGGACAAAGATATATCTCTCATAATAGGTATAGATGAAGCCGGTAGAGGGCCTGTTATCGGAGATCTTGTAATAGCGCTTGTAGTCTCTACACCTGATCTTATATCTAAGCTATCCAATATAGGGATAAAAGACAGTAAACTACTAGAACCCGTAGAGAGGAGAAAACTTGTACCTGCAATAATTAGCCTATCGATCCTAACCATGATATCGACAGTATCTCCTCAAGAAATCGATCTCTATAATATAAATCACTTAACCATGAAATATATTGTCTCAATGTTAGATAAGGTAAGATTATTTATAGACCCTAACAGGGTTAGTGAAATAATTATTGATATGATCGGTGGATATAAGAGAATATACTGGGATATAGCTAGATTATATCCAAGATCAAGAATAATGTTTAGAGAAAAAGCTGATAAAAAATACCCTGTTGTTTCAGCTGCAAGTATACTAGCAAAATACTATAGAGATGTAAACCTATACGAGCTAAAAAAGATCTATGGAGAATTCCATACGGGTTACCCCTCTGACCCAGGAACTAGAGCTTGGATCAGAGAGAGAGCTAAAGAGAACAATATTCCCCCTATTGTCAGGCGATCTTGGGCTACAATAAAGGAATTAGCTCCAGAATGGTATATAGTTAAGAAGAGGACTCGTAGAAAGACCCTTCTTGATTTCCTTAAACAACCCTAGATATACAGTTACAATACAGCATCTTACTAATGGATACACATGGTTTCTACACAGCTATATACCTAGCTAATATAAACCAGGTAAACATTATTCATTATCTATGGAGGACAACAATGGTAACTAACTTACCAGCTGAAGCTAGGGCTAAATGGATTAAGGTAATGGAAGCCAAAACTCCTGAGGAGAAGATAAAGGCATTAGAAGAGTTCTTATCTGCTGTTCCAAAGCATAAAGGTACAGCTAACCTTAGACTATGGGCTTCTAAAAGATTAGCTGAGCTAAGGGAGCTTGTTGAGGAGCGTAGAAGAAGGAGAGCAGGGCGAGGACCTAGATTCTTTATAGAGAAGGAGGGGGCGGCACAAGTGGTTGTTATAGGGCCGCCAAACACTGGGAAAAGCAGTATTGTTAAGTTGTTAACTGGTGCCAAGACAAAAATAGCTAGCTATCCCATGTCAACAAACGAACCTGTACCAGGCATGTTGAGATACAAAGATGTTTTATTCCAGCTAGTTGATTCACCACCACTTATTATAGGTAGGTCTAGTTCCTGGAACTCTCGTGTAATAGGTCTTATCAGGAATACTGATGCAGTAATCATAGTTCTTGACCTTGATGACCCAGTCCATAGATATCTAGAGTTAAAAAATGAGCTAGAGAGCTCTGGAATTCTACTCTACAAGCCTCGTGGCAGAGTCGTTATAGAGAGATCACGAAGTGGAAAAGTAGGGATAAGAGTTACAATAATGGGTAAGCTCATTGATTGTACTATAGATGATATCAGAAAGCTTCTGGAGAGCTATAGAATATATAATGCACATGTAAAGGTTTATGGAGAAGTTACAATAAATGATGTTGAACAAGCCCTTTTAGAAACCAAAGTATATAAACCATCAATTATAATCATCAATAAAGCTGATCTAAATATAAGAAGAGCTGTAGAATATGGTAAGACCCTATGGAAGATCTCTGAAAATACTCCTGTAATAGTGGCTTCTGTGAAACTAGGAAAAGGATTTGAAAAAATCGGAGAGATCATATTTAAGACGCTAGATCTGATCAGAGTCTATACTAAGGAACCTAATGGAGAAATTGCTGAAAAACCTCTTATACTAAGGAAAGGGGCTACAGTATTTGATGTAGCTAAGAGTATACACAAAGACTTTGTAAAAGCATTTCAGTATGCTAAGATATGGGGGAAATCAGTTAAGTATCCAGGAGAAAGAGTAGGTATGGATCACGTTTTAGAGGATGGAGACATAGTTGAGATACATACAAAAATATAAACCTGGGTTTAGCATAGAGTAAACGCCCGTTTTGTATATAACAAATCTAGTCCAGTTACCTACAATATTTTACGAGGTACTATGATCCTGACTACTTTACGCTCATCATCCTTCTCTATAATAATGTTTGTAGGGTCAATGTCTTCGGGCAACAGGAATTCTGTATGATATCTATTGAATTTTGTATGCCCGTATGCAGACCATCTTTCAAACCTTAGCTCATTAGAGAGGCTGCACTCTATAACTACTCTCCTTCCTTTCACCTCAATCGATAAAGCATTTAGGTCGGCATAGGGGAGATCAACCAATACAATATACTTGTCAGGTCTCTTTGTAATAGATATCAGCGGTTCCAATGCCCCATTTACATCCCACATAGGTCTTAGTTCTTCTAATTCCTCCTCAAATTCTCTTATAATCCGCCTTATTTCTCTACGAAATCTCTCAAAGAACTCCTCCATGGATCCCACCCCCTATCACGTGTACATCAATGGCATCTGCATTTCGTAGCCTTTCTGCATTCTAGCAAGCGCTTTCTTTGTCTGTTTCATAAGCTCTCTAGCTTGTATCTTAATTAGCTCTGCTTCTTCAAGTAATTTTGAGACATCTATCTTAATTTCTGTTATCTGTGAAAATGCTTGAAGGGCTGTGGCAGCTGCTTCTGGATCAGGAAATTCAAGGAATGATTCTACGAGTATTGCTATATTATGGAGACCTCTTCTTTTGGATTCCTTTAGAATAACCGCGTAAGGACCTACTACAAATCCTTCATTAAGCTGTTTTAGTTCAGTCTTCTTCATAATTTCCTGCGCTTCAGGTGTTGTCGCTATCCAGTATGCCTTAGGCTTATCTATTTCAAGCCTGTTTGGAACCGCTATTCCTGAGAGAGAGATTATGTAGTCTATACCTACTAAACTAGCATATTCTACGATACTCTTTGCCATAGGGTAAACTGCAGAGATAGGCAGTGGTGCCTCAGCTACTAGGGCTAGTATATTTCTTTCTTTATTAATATAGAGTTGATATGGACTAAATGGTATACCTCTATGTATCACCGTTATGGGTTGAAATAGACGTGATGAATCAACTTCTCCTATAAAATCCATGCCCAGATTTAATGTCATATACTTTGTTGCTAAAGCTCCAACTAGCCCAGCATCTGGTAAGCCTAAAACCATATACGATGGATGCTTAATTCCTAGCTCATTATACTCATAGATCTCTATACCGTTAAAACTATGTTTTCTAAGGGGCTGCTTTAACATGGCCTTTTCTCCATGTATATATTAAATAATCCCGTATTAAATACTCTATATAGAGTGTGCCATGAATAGTGATCCTAGCAACCCAACGAGTATACCATATAAGCATTATGGTAGAGTAGCTAGTAAGATAACGTATATTCTTTCAAAAATGCTCGATATAAATTTATATGCATTATCTCCTGCTTATCCTTCTCTAACCGAGCTATTGACACAAATCATTATATGGTATACAAGATATAGGGGATTAAACATGTACTGCATCCCTGAAGAAGTAAAAACAATGTACTTTACTAATACAGAAAAACATGTACTAAAAATACATGGCATAAGAATTGTAAGTAAGTGCAACAACATTGGATCTAATATTCTCAGTGGAATCGTTATAAAAAATAGAGACTATAAGGCTCGCCCACTAGCAACGCTATTAATTGTTGATCAGATAAATGATAAGACTAGAGAAAACATACATAAGGATTCATGTTCTACAGGGCTGTTTTTAATAAAAGGAAGCAAAAATGATAGAAAAGTCGTCATGGGTATTAATATACATAATCGTGTACTCGTAAAGCATATGCCTGGTCCGTTCTTTTTAAGAAATGGGGTTTATACATGGTTTAAAAAGCCTGTAATAAGAGGGTACAAAGCCTATATGCTCACATCGATTTTTGACTACAGCTACTTAGATTTACTATATACTATGATCATAAGGAAGGATCCTATAAAGGTAAGATCATGATCTATGATGAAGATTATTTTATAGAAACAAGGTTCTTAGATCTAGGAGACGTATATAAGGATGTATTCCACATAAGTGACTTAGAAAGTTATTTTGAAGAACTTACAGGTATGGGGAACTGTATTTTATTTGGTAGCCTCTATGAAGCATTATCAAGTATATTAAATAACTACAAAACCTTCTACGAATATCAATACTCATTCCATGATATAGCTTCTATAGCATATCTTTTTGGCTTAAACATAGTGCCTATTAGAACAGGAATATTCTTTGAAGGGGTATGGGGACACGAATATGTTAATAGTATGAGCCTAAATAAGGAAAATTCTCTTCTCTACCTATCAGTACCATCAATAACAGGGGCTATGCCAGTTAATATATGGAGGCTTATAAACAGTGATATAGATGTTTTACTGGACTATCAACTTGCACAAAAAACGATAATCACCAATTATGTAGACTATGTACTAGTAAGGCTACGGACTCTAATACCAGTTAGCAAAGTTAAATCAGTTATCCTATGCTCTGATCAAAAACTATCACGTACTAGTTATTATGATCATATTAAGAAGGAGTTATTCGTCTTAACTAATCTGCTAGTACATGAAAACGAAATCTGTATGCGGAGAGAGCAGAAGTTTAGAAGATACTTAGACAGCATATCTTATACTAATGCTAGATTTATTACGAGATACTATTGTGGCCCGAGAATATCATTCCAAGTAATGAGGAGGGAATGGGGAGAACCTAGCCTTAATTACCATAGATTACTATATATCAATTATCCAACTATTATAACTCTTCATATATCAGGATTTGAGAACATGGAATTCATAAATAATGCGGTTAAAGAGCATATCAAGATAACTAAGAGGTTGGGCGGAGGCTCTGATACCCCAGGGGGTTATATCACTAATCTTTAGGCATGACTATCTTCATTGCCTCCGCCGTATGTTTCATCGGGGTCTCTGGTTTATTTATATTGACTTGTACTTCTTTGCCCATTCTCCATAAGCTTTAATCATTCGCTCATCTATACTAGGCTTTATTTCTTTAATTACCCTTATGAAGTCCTCCATAGTTATAGGTCTTGGTTCTCCTTCTCCACCTGTCTTCTCAAAGTGTTCGCTTACAACATTAGCTACAACCTCCTTTGCTATAGATTCTATATCAAAGCTTGAATATCCCTCTGTTAGCTCTGCTAGTTTCTCTACATCAACTGACTGATCTATTTTTAGCTTTGAACCAATTTTTTCTAGGAAGTGTTTGAAAAGCTTAATCCTGGTTTTCTTGTCTGGTGGGGGTACATAGATTCTCTTCTGAAACCTTCTTATAAATCCTATATCGAGTAGCCATGGCTTATTGGTTGCTCCTACTATAAATAGTAATAATTTTGAGCCCTTGTCCTGTAATCCATCCATCTCCATTAGAAACTGGTTTCTTACCCTAGCTTCTCCCCCTACTTCATCACTATAAACTCTTAATAATCCATCTACTTCATCTATGAATATTATTACTGGTTCGCCCTTCATTGCAAGTTCTCGTGCTGTCTTGAATAATTTTGCAACATTTTTCTCTGCTTCACCCAGCCATTTAGACATAATATTTGCTGCACTAACCTGTATCAATATAGCGTTTGCTTCATTTGCTAGTGCAAGAGCTACGTAGGTTTTGCCGCAACCTGGGGGGCCGAAGAGAAGTATCCCACGGGGCCATCCAAGGGGGAAGTATTCAGGTTGACGTATAGGATAAATAATTGCTTTTTTTAATGCATTCTTTACACTTTCTAAGCCAACTATGTCTTTAAATGTAATATCATATCTTTTCCCGGGATAGAGTATTTCAAAGGGTGTACTGTCTCTTCCAGGCCCATTTCCTTTGATTCCTGCACCGTATGCTTCACTATAGTATTGCTCAAGTACTTGTATCCTATTTGAATACTGCTTTATTAGTGAGGCATAGATTGATGTAAAATGAGCTTCTGGATATAATCTTATAAGTGTACTAAACAGTTCTATTGCTTTCTTATAGTACTTTATAGCTTCATCATATACACCGTTTCTGTCAGCAATCACTGCTTTTTTAGCATAGAATCTAGCCTTCTCTTCTAATGGCAATAAAGACATGGATCTCACCTACTAAGTCGTAGGATTATATATTTAAAAGAACAAATTATCTTTTAATTATGATTCTGCCTTCCTCATGCAGCTCATTTAAAGCCTCTAATACTATCTGTTTGGTAACACCATATTTTCTTGTAAAAGCATCTATATCTAGGAACCCGCTTGTAATCATGATTTCCTCTAACAACCACTTCTTTATAGTGCTTAGACTTACCTTATTTACATTTCTAGCTATGGCTACTGCTTTTGGTTGTGGGACAGTTTTAGGAGGCATAAGTTCCTTCACATTAAGCGTTGTAGCAGAGGTTTTTACGTGGTTTGAAGGCTTAGCCTTTCCATATACTGGCGGAATAGATGTTGCAGACATTATGCTTACTACTTGTTTCTCTAGTTCTACCATTCTATCAACTAGTTCAGGAGTTATCCTTGCAAGCAGTGGCTTTAGATTCGTTAGCTCAGTCATTATCTCTGGTAGCTGATCCAGTGTATCACCCATCTCGAGCATTGTTTCTAGCCTGAGCTTTATCTGCATCATGGACTTCTTCGCATGAATCACTAATGCTATGAACTTGCTTATTTCCTCCATCTCATTAATGAATATGTTGTGGTTATCCTTATCTCCGTGAAGCGCTGCATCTCTCGCCTTCTTGGCTAGATCATTGTATCTATCCTCCATTCTCTTCCTAGTAACCTCTATATCCTCTATCATCTTATTTAGTAGATGAAGAGTTTTAATTAGAGCTGGTGATTTATCACTTTTTCTACCTCTAAATAAGCGTGCAAGCCAGCCCAGCGGCCCCCCAAATGACCCCTTGTATGTAGCTATACTCACTTGCTTCACCTCTTCTAGGGAGATATGTGCTAAAAGATTCGGTTTTTAAAGCTCGGGCATAGTGTTACCTAGGTAAAAAATTAGCTACCCTCAATTACTACTACTGGTAATGGAGACTCCTGTGTTGGTATACTGGGTGCTTCGTGCTCTCCCCCTACAGGAAGAGGCTGGTTTTCAAGCTTTTCTATTCTATCTAGATGTTTCTTTACATCCTCCTTCTCATCAGTGGTGTATTCAAGGTATTTTCTTAATTGTTCAGCAGCTGCCTTGTAGGTCTTATCACTAACTTCTCCTGCTATATAGCTCATTTTTACTGAGGTAAATGCTTTCTCAAGCTCTATTATAGTGTCTTCTAGCTCATGGATCTTCTTCTTAAGCATCTCCTTTACTTTCTTAGAGTCATTCTTTACCTTAGTTAGCTCAGTATCAAGTTTTTTCTTAAAGGTCTCATATGCGTGTCTAGGTATCTCCTTCTTTGCATATAGATCTTCTATAGCATACAGTCTCTTCCTTAGTCTCTCAAGTCTTTTAGCAACCTTCTCTGCTTCATATTGCCACTCAGGAACTATGATTACTCCATCACTTGTAAACTTAAATCTATCGATAGATATCTGCTTAAAACTTGTTTCACCAACACTAATTTCTAAGTCAGTTACATACCCATCTGAATCACTATAGAAGCTTATTAGATGCCCTATTACTCTACCATATGGGTCTTTAATTGGCTGCCCAAGATACTTTTCAACTGTTTCAACTAATACCTCCATCCGAGACCCCTCTCATATACGAAACTCTATCTTCTAGCTTGGAATAATCTAGCTTTATAAAAGAAGAGACCCATTACAAGGTCTTAGAAACCATTAATTATATGGTTAGAAGTTTGCTGGATCAGAAGCCTGGTGTCTGGCATCACCCAGCCCAAGGTTAACCACGCTTTTAACCCTCATCATCTCCATCGTTATTTTATGGGCCCTCTGCTTTATCTACCTACCCTCTCCTATCCATAGAATAGTGGAAAAATAGTATGAGGTGGAGTATATGGGTTTTGAGTCTTTAACTAATGCATTATCAACTATATCTAGTATATTGTCTGGTGCAAAGGGCTTAGGAACAGCTTTTGTATTAGCTGGACTAGTAATAGTGTTAGTGATCTTTGCTGGTATAGGTATATGGTTCTTAGTAAACCTGATCAAGCACTTGCCCAAGATGACGCCTACAGAGTTCTTAAAATTCGTATTGATATTTGCAGCCACATTAATTGTAGTAGGGATAATACTTCCATAAAAATAATTCTAAGAAATTTTTAAAGAATAAGGTATTTTACTTAGGCTTTCCTGGAAATACTTTAAATCCTGGATAGTATGGGTCATCAAGTTCTTCTTCAATAAACAATAGTCTATTGTACTTAGCTGTCCGTTCTCCTCTGGCAGGAGCACCTGTCTTTATAAGTCCGGTTTCAAACCCTACAGCTAAATCAGATATTGTTGTGTCCTCAGTTTCGCCGCTTCTATGGCTTATTATAGCCCTGTACCCACTTCTATGTGCAGTATATACTACATCCATTGTCTCAGATAACGTGCCTACTTGATTTACTTTAACCAGTACAGCATTTCCAGCTCCCTTCTTTATACCTGTTAGTAGACGATTAGGATTAGTTGTAAATAAGTCGTCTCCAACGATCAAGATTTTTGAGCCAAGAGCCCTTGTAGCCTCAGCAAACATATCAAAATCTTCTTCGTAGAATGGATCTTCAATACTGACGATAGGGTATTCATCAACTAATCTAAGATAAAGCTCTAAAAGATCTTGAGGAGCGAATTCCTTACCCTCTACTACATACACTTTTTTATCAACATCATAGAATTGGCTTGAAGCTACATCAAGAGCTATTGCTATATCCTGTCCTGGAACATAGCCTGCCTTCTTAATCGCTTCTATAAGTGTATCAAGAGCCTCTCTGATCTTCTCCATTGGAGGAGCGTATCCTCCTTCATCACCAACGTTTATTGCTGATAAACCATACTTCTCCTTAAGTATTTTCTTAAGCTCATGATAAGCCTCAACTGCTGCTCTTAGTGCTTCACTAAACGAGCTAAAGCCTCCTGGGACTATCATGAACTCTTGGAAATCAAGTTTATTACCAGCATGTACTCCTCCATTAATTATATTAAGCATTGGTACTGGAAGTGTTCTTGCTCTAGCTCCTCCTAGATACATATAGAGAGGCATATCATAGGTTGATGCAGCAGATTTAGCTACCGCCAAGCTTGTCGCTACTATAGCGTTTCCACCAAGCCTACTCTTATTTGGTGTTCCATCAAGCTTGATCATCTTATAATCTATCTCACGTTGTCTTCTAGAATCCATCCCCTTTAGGGCTGAAGCAATGATCTTGTTAACATTCTCTACAGCCCTCAATACGGATTTGCCATGAAATATCTTTTCTCCATCTCGAAGTTCTACAGCCTCATGCTTGCCCGTAGAGGCGCCAGATGGAGCAGATGCTATACCTACTCCTCCACCTTCTGTAACAACTATGACTTGTATAGTAGGATTTCCTCTTGAATCAATTATCTGCCTAGCCTTAACAGACTTTATTTTAAATAATTCATCAGCTACATTAATGATCGTATACATAATTCTACACCAACGAACACTTCTAGTCAAGGCTAATTGATTAAGTGAGTTATTAATTTTAGGTTCGATTCAATATAATCTAGTTTAAGTACTGATCAAGCATTTAATAGGTAGGGTTCCGGGCATTGCTTACCAGTATCATAATAGCTATAGTAATCTATATGGTTATATATCCAGTATATCTAAAGAAGGTCATTAC
>JAGGXK010000080.1 GCA_021163115.1 Desulfurococcales archaeon
ATTTTATATGATTGTATATGTTTTTATATGTTTTGATGGTGTGGGTGATGGAGGAGTTTCTTAGTCCTCGTGATGCTTGTAGAATGCTCGGTATATCGTATATTACTTTGTGGAGATGGATACGTGAGGGTAGGATAAAAGTTGTTCGTAGTCCTAATGGTCGTTACTTGATTCCATGTAGTGGGATAGAGAGACTTAAGGGAGAAGAGAAGAGGACTGAGAGTATTAGAGCTGTTATCTATGCTCGTGTAAGTTCTAGTAAGCAGAAGGAGTAAGGTGACCTTGTTAGACAAGTAGAGTTGCTTAAAAGGTATGCTAATGCGCAGGGATACATCATAGTAGATATCATAACTGATGTTGGTAGTTGGTTAAAAGAGGAGCGTAAAGGATTGAAGAAGCTTATGAGAATGGTTACTGATGGAAGAATAGATGTAGTTCTTATAACCTATCGTGATAGACTAACCCGATTCGGCTACAAATACCTACAGTTCTTCTTCAAAGAACATGGTGTAGGAATAGAAGAAATATTACATGAAGAGAAAGAGCACTAGAAGAACTTATAGAAGACTTCCTAGCGATAATAGTCTCATTCGCTGGTAAGATATATGGCAAACGGAGCTACAAAGTAAAGAAGCTAGTAGAACATAACAAAAGATTCCTACAAGAAACACTACCAATAGATATAGAGAAGCTATTGGAGAAGAAGCAATAAATTTATATACAAACATATTCAAGAATATAATCGGTGAGTCCGATGAGGGGGAAGACCACCTTCGTTAAGGTGGTTCCCCGAGGAGCGTACATGCTAACCCTGAAAGCTCAAGGAGTTCTTATCGAAGGTTCTCCGGAAGAACTACGCAAAGAACTCTATATTACACGTAGAGCTATTCAGTATATTATTGATTGTCTATGGGAGCTAGACAAACTACCAACAATAAATCAACTGCACCAGATATTCTATAAATTACTAAGGAATCAAGGATTCCGAGCGCATCAATCTAAACAAATATACAAGTATGCTAGAGCAATAGTAAAATCAGCCAGAGAGAATGGTGGAAAGAAACCAATACTAAAGAAACTGTCAGCTAGAGTAGACAAATATGACGCTAAGGTAGATCTAAAGAACCAGATAGTAGAGGTAAAGCTTAGGAATAAAGTGTTCAAAATAAAATTCCTCCATAATAGGGACTACATAAGGAAGTTCAATGGGAGGAAATGGTACGAGGTAATAGTAAGTATTGACAGTCAAGGTAGGGTACGGGTAAGCATACCACTCAGACGAATATATAGACCATATAGACTTAGGAAATTGATTTCTCTCGACATTAATTTGAAGAAGATTGTTATCTATGATGGGGAGGGTATTAGGAGGATTGATACTAGGTTCATTGAAGCCCTATCTCTAAAAGTTCATGCCGAGATGATTCAGAAGAAGTACTCTAGGATGTGGAGGTATAATAAGAGAATACTAAATAGAATAAAGAGTCTTCACAGAAAGTCAAGAAACATAGTACTTGACTGGTCAAGGAAGTTCGCTAAGTACGTAGTCCTTAAAGCTAGGAGGGCAAGAAGTGCTATAGTATTGGAAAACCTCAATAAACTATGGTTCAACGCCTCTAGAAAGTCTTCTAGTCTGGTTGATAAGCTTTCAAGATTTGCTTATCGTAAACTACAGCTAGCAATTATGACTAAAGCAATAGAATATAATGTACCGATAATTTTCATTAATCCTAAGGACACTTCAACTACCTGTCCGAGGTGTGGAGTAAAGCTAGTCTACAACCATAGACTAGCAATGTGTGGGAAATGCAGATTCATAGCAGATAGAGATACCGTAGGGGTAGTGAACATCTATATTCGTGCTCTAAGGGGGATGCGGGGGAGCATAGGGTCTCCCCTAAACGTCCTCCCAATGAAGGATGAAACCAGACAGAGGGAGGAAACCATAAATGAGCCGATGACAGCTCATATAAAAACATATACAAGCACATAAAGAGGTGAACCCATCTAATAGTAGTATTCTCAGCCATTTCTGGTTTAACCTTCTCAGCCTCTACAACTTCATAATACATAACTTTCTCTCCACAAGGACCCCTAGCTATATTATTGTATTTCATAACACAACCCCCCCTCCTAGGTATAACTAACAATGCAATATTAAGTAATAACAATATAATAGGTTGTATATATGGTTTCAAGGGTCTTATTAAATAAACCACGGATAATATATCATTTAGATCAAGATATAGCATACTAAAACAATAGCCTTGTAAAACTATTATTACCTGGTGTTGGAGTAGTGTACAATAGTGTTATTGTAAGGCTTGGAGAGTACATGGTTAGGAGAACCCATGCCAGGAAGTTTATGGTTTCTAAGCTTATAGAATCTATCAGTAGATTTCTTAGGAAAAGAGGATACAGGGAATATAGAATAGGATATGTTGAAGAAAGAATCATTATAGATACTGATAAAGCTGAAGCGGTTGCAAGGGATCTCTCACTGGTTCCTGGAATATCATCTGTAGCTCCCTCTCTATCCATAGAACTTGATATGAAACTGCTTATCGATAACTTGATCAAATTGCTGGAGGAAACTATTCAACCTAATCAATCATTTTCTATAAGAATACACAGAGGGATACAGCCCATTGACTCCAAAGGACTTGAAGAATATCTTGGATCAATTATTCATGAGTATTTCGGTAACCCTGTTAACCTAGTTAACCCCGATCTAGAGATCATAATAGAGTTTCGTGGCGATAGAATATACTTATCTAACAAGGTCTTTAAGGGAATAGGCGGTTTACCTTATGGTAGTGAAGGATGTTTAGTTACACTAGTTTCGGGAGGTATAGATTCTGCTGTTGCTTCATGGTATGCTATGAAGAGGGGGGCTGAGATCATCCCAGTGTATATAAATCTATATCCTTACTGGCCCCAGAAAGCTGTTAAGAGGGCTTATGAGAGTATAGAGCTTATATGGAAGCATGTCCCATGGGATTATATGAAGGCATATATAGTACATGGAGTAGGCAATATTGTGGCAAAAGCAAGGGTACCAGATAGGCTTAGATGCCTCTTTTGTAAAGCAAACATGTATAGGATAGCATCAATTATATCCATGGAAAACAATTGCCAAGGTATTGTAACAGGAGAAGCTGTTGGACAGGTTGCTAGTCAAACACTTAAGAACATGTATGTAACCACTACTACATGTATTCAACCAATATACAGGCCCTTAGCATTTATGGATAAGATCGAGATTAACCGTCTAGCTCATACACTGGGGTTTAGTAAACTAGACACTAGCATTGGAAAATGTATGCTTAAACCCCCTTACCCACAGACAAAAGCTAGTCAAAGAGATCTGGAGATTTTGTTAAAGGCTTTAGATGAGACAACTAGTGATATAATAGAGCTCTTAGAGAAAGCAGAGATCAGGGAGTATAGTGTATGACAAGGCAGTATTAAAAAATACTCAAGTAAAGTCTCCTTAAGCTTCTAATAGAACATATATAATACTCTATAGCTATGTATTTAGTAAAAACTTATAACAGATAATATGGTCTGCTAGGTGGTTTACATGACTGATTTTGAATGGTACTTAGACTTTGTTGATAAAGATTACAAACCTAGCCCTGATGAAATGATTGTTGTATTTAAGGCAAAGCCTGCTCCTGGTTTTAGTATTGAAGATATAGCTGGCAGGATTGCCAGTGAAAGCAGTATTGGTACATGGACAACTCTTGCTACATTAAAGCCTCATATAAGGGAGCTAATGGCCAAAGCCTATGTTGTTAGAGAGGATGGATTGATAAAGGTTGCCTATAAGCTCGATTTATTTGAACTAGGTAGCCTACCACAATTGTTCTCCTCAGTACTAGGAAACATCTTTGGAATGAAAGCTATTAAGGGATTGAAAGTACTTGACATAAAGTTTCCTAGAGAATATGTTGAGAGCTTTAAAGGGCCTCAATTTGGTATTAAGGGTGTTAGGGACATATTAAAGGTATATGATAGGCCTCTATTAGCAACTGTTGCAAAGCCTAAGGTAGGCCATACCACAGAAGAATATGCCCAGATAGCTTATGAGATAGCCGTTGGGGGAATGGATTTCGTTAAAGACGATGAAAACCTTACAAGTCAGAAGTTCAACAGGTTTGAGAAAAGACTAGCAGCAGTTATGAAGATGATTGAGAAAGCCGAGAAGGAGACTGGTGAGAGGAAGGGCTATCTAGTAAACGTTACTGCTCCGCCCAAGGAGCTCGAGAAGAGGATAAAGCTTGTTGCAGACTATGGAAACAAGTTTATAATGGTTGATATCCTGGCTGCAGGACCTGGTGTATGGCAGTATACAAGAGATGTAGCAGACGAGTATAAGCTAGCTATCCATGCCCATAGAGCATTCCATGCAGCCTTCACGAGACCTAAGGACCATGGTGTAGCATTCTACGTTATAGCAAAGCTTGCAAGACTTGTTGGTGTAGACCATATCCATATAGGGACAAATGTTGGCAAGATGCAGGCTGATCTAATTGAGCTTAAAGATACCCAGCGTGTAATAACAGAGGATGTATTCAAACCAAGACCAGATGATCCCATTAAAGAGCCTCAGGACTGGTATGGCAGAAAACCAGTATTCCCTGTTGCAAGTGGTGGGTTACACCCAGGTATACTACCCCAGCTACTAGACTTCATGGGCATGGATATACTAATACAGGTTGGAGGAGGAGTTACAGGCCACCCAGATGGAGTTATAGCTGGCGGAAAAGCTGTTAGACAAGCCATCGAAGCCTATAAACAAGGCATACCACTAGATGAGTATGCTAAGGAGCATAAGGAGCATAAGGAGCTGGCTAGAGCTTTAGAGAAATGGGGATACGTTAGACCAGCTTAAAAACATTGTATACTCCATTTTTCCCTAGTTCTTAAAAATCTTTGAAACTAGCAGCTTGTATCCTATAGTAGCTTTCTCAAGGTGTTTAACAGGTACATACTCGTTCGGCTTATGAGCAAGTTCCTCCATGGCTGGGCCAAAACCTATCGTGTTATATCCTGCCTCCCCTGCAGAGTACACACCATCTGTACTAAATCTCCATACAATCCTCTTTGCATTAGACACTATTTCCTGCCTAATCATATCTAGTGCTTTGTCCCCGTAGATGTTGTTCCATTGAAGCCATGCAGGAAAGTAATGTATTGCTTTTAGTTCCCGCCCTGTCCACATCCTAGCCAGCTCCTCTACAATACCTACTCTATAACCTCTAGTACCTGTTTCTAGACTAGTGGTCTTGACTGCTTTCTCTACTTCACTAACTATACTATCTTTATCCTCCCCAACGATAAATCGTCTATCAACTATTATACGGCAGTAATCCGGTATCATTGGAGGTGATTCAGGTTTACAGGATATTATTGTGGGTACTATCGTTGATTTACCTAGTATGCCATGGCTTGGCAGTCTCTTGTCAAGTTCTACTATACTATTTATTATCTTAGCTGAAATAGCTAGTGCATTTATTCCCTGGTAATGCATTGATGCATGAGCTGTTTTACCTAAGACTTCAATGTATATAACTGCCCTACCTCGTTGGCCAAGACTTATGTTTAGGCTTGTTGCTTCACCCAGTACCACTAGATCAGGTTCTATGCCCAGACTATCCTCTATTGTATACTTAAATACAAGTCCTTCAGCGATCTCCTCGTAGGGTACAAAGATATAGTAAGTTGTAGGCAGGTCTTTGGCTTTATTGACTAGGCTTATTGATGCTATCATAGATGCTATAGCCCCTTTCATATCAGCAGATCCTCTTCCATATAGCAATCCATCAATTACAACTGGTCTATATGGGTCAATTCTCCATAGTGAACGATCACCTGGGGGTACATGGTCCATATGGCCTTCTAGAACGATAGTCTTATCAATACCCCCTTCAAGGACACCAACTACACTACCATAACTATCTATGAATACCTTGTCCACCCCCTCCCTTGACAAAAGATCCTTTATCAGATAAGCTATATCCCTCTCCATGCCAGACAGGCTTGGTGTGGAGATAAGCTCCATAGCATACTTTATTGTATTATAGGGAAAACTCTCTTCAACCAACACTACTACACCATAGATTCCTAGGAATCTAGAGCACTACCTTATAGAACTCTCTAAGCTTCTCTACAAACTCTTCTTCAACAGGATTAATTACAGGAGCATCACCAGCAGTCTTCTTGACAATATCAGGGTCCTTCAATCCATGGCCAGTTACTAGTACAACAACTGTTTCATCTTTATCAACCCTTCCATCCCTAATAGCTTGGATAAGCCCTGCAAGACCTGCAGCACCAGATGGTTCTGCAAACAATCCCTCAAGACTTGCAAGCATTTTCATAGACTCAAGGATTAGATCATCCTCTACAGCTACTCCATAGCCTCCTGTACTATATAGTGCTTTTAACCCTGCATCACCATCCCATGGGAAAGTATCTTCCAATCCTGTGGCAATAGTCTCTGGAGGCTTTTCCCAAGGCCTTATATTCATTGGATCCTGTTTCTCAACCCATGCTCTAACAAATGGTGCATTACCTGTTGATTGTACCGCAACCATTTTCGGGTAACCATTTATCCATCCAACCATATTGAAGTCCCTAAAACCATTATATACACCAGTCAATAGCGCAGCAGCACCTGTTGGTACAAATACTTGATCAGGAATGCTCCATCCAAGCTGTTCAACTATTTCAAAGCTGATAGTCTTAGGCCCCTCGATCTGGTATGGATTAAATGGACCGAAGCTTGGAGACGGATAAAACCCGTATTTCTCAACAACTAGTTTAAGCATCTTGACAGTAGGGTCTTCTGCTGTAGTCCATTTAACCCGGAATACCTTGGCTCCATAGAATAGTAGCTGAGCAATCTTCCCATAGGGTGCAAAATCAACTACAAAAGCTATTACATCAATACCTGCTCTAGCACCATAAGCGGCTAGTGCTGCTGCAGCATTACCGCTTGAAGCTGTAGCAGCCTTGGTAAATCCTAGTTCCCGAGCCATGCTAACAGCTACACTCATAGCTCTATCTTTAAAGCTTCCAGTAGGATTCCTTGTCTCATCCTTAAGGTAGAGGTTCTTTAATCCAAGTTTCTCTCCAAGCCTCTTTGCCTTAATAAGAGGAGTACCTCCCTCTCCAAGAGATACTATGTTCTCCTTACTAGAAAGTGGTAGGAATTCATAGTATCTCCACATACTAAATGGTCTCTTGGAAAGCTCCTCTCTACTAACAGCGTCCTTGATCCCTTCGTAGTCATAGTATATATCAAGCCGGCCCAGATCATTGTTTTTACACATAACAGGTTTCTCGTTAAGGAAATATTTTCTCCCACACCTAGAGCATTTAAGGTATTTTATAAACGGCATACCCTATCCCTACATAATAATAGCTAGCTATAGCTACCCACAATGTTTGTTTATAGAAGGAAAAAAGGGTTTTCCTTGAAAAAGACCTGGGGTTTTAGAATGGGGATGGATAGTCATCTCTTACTTCTTCTAAGAGTTTCTTTCGATCAGCTACCTTCCTCTGTTTCCTAAATAGCCTAGTGCTGAAGTATCTTGCTGCATAATCTGGCAGTATTGTAACAACCTTTGCTCCTTCTTGTAGATTATATTTCCTTGCAACCTTTATTGCTGCAACCACGTTGGCTCCGCTAGATATCCCTACAGGTAATGCCTCCTTCTTAGCTATCAACCTAGCCATGTTTATGGCTTCATCACTGGATACAGTGACAAAATCATCGATGTAGTCCCTATACTTTCTTATAATCTCGGGTACAAACCCGTCTCCAACACCCTCTATTTCATGCCTACCCCATGGTCCCTCCTTGTTTTCTTTAAACCAATAGGTTGCAACAGGGCATTCAGCTGGCTCTGCACCAACTACTATAGTCTTGGGGTTAACTTCCTTCAACCTAATAGCTACACCAACTAATGTACCTCCTGTACCTACATGAGCTACAAAAGCATCTATCTTACCCAGCTGTTCAACAAGCTCTTTACCTGTTGTCTCATAGTGCGACCATACATTGGCTTCATCAGACCATTGATCAAATACGAAGTACTTATCAGGATTCTCGCGGGCAAGCTTCTTAGCATACTCTAAAGCACCCATAGCATCTGATTCACCGCCGGGCGTCGTCACAAAGTCTGCGCCAAGAAGCTTCATTAACAGGAATCTCTCTTCACTCATCTCCTCAGGGATAACTATCAATACCTTGTAGCCAAAGTAGGAGCCCCATGCAGCAAATGCTATCCCTGTATTACCTGTTGTTGGTACAACAAGGGTCATCCCAGGTTTTAGCTTACCAGTTGCTTCAGCAGTCTTTATCATATAGTATGCCATTCTATCCTTAACGCTGCCAGTTGGATTCATAAACTCTGCCTTACCCCAGATCTCCGCCTTAACATCAGGTGGCACCACATTGGTTAGCCGGACAACAGGTGTTCCACCAATCAAGTCTGTTGGCTTGTAGGCTACCTTCATAATACTACACCTCTTAGACAGAGATACTGTATAAGCAATAATAAAGCGTTTTACCACTGGAAGTTATAATTATGGTGGGAGAAAATGATTATGATTAGTAAAAACCTTATTAGATCTCAAAGTGTATTGCTCTAGTAGGACATACACTTGTACATAATCCGCATCCATAACACTTCTCTTCGTCTACCCTAGCAACCATCTTACCCTCCTCAGTCTCAATGACGTGAGCCGCATCATAGTCACATACTTGTTCACACAACCCGCATCCAATACATAGTTTCTCATCAACCTTTGGCGGGACAGCATAGGTTCTCATAGGCTCTGGTTTAAGATACTTTAATGCCAGGCCCTTTACATCCTCTATAGAGTCATACTTGTGAGTAGTAAGCCATGTCTCTAACTCCTTCAGAATCCTCTTGAATACGCCAAGACCCTCTATCAATGCAGCTGTACATATTTGTACAGCTGATGCACCAGCCATAAAGTACTCTATAACATCTACACCCTTACTAATACCTCCAACACCTATTACTGGAAGCTTCGTGTTCTTTGCAACCTCTGCTACAACAGCTAGTGCTAGAGGCTTTAATGCAGGGCCGGACATCCATCCATAACCCCATGGACCCCCCACAATAGGCTTCCCTGTTTCAACATCAATGTGGAGCGCAGGGCCAATAGTATTAGTTGCAACAATACCGTCTACACCAACTTTCTCAAGCTCCTTTACAAGCTCTGGTATATTTGGTGTAAACGGGCTTAGCTTAGCAAATATTGGTATATCAACAGCCTCTCTAAGAGCTTTAGCAGCTTCTACAACAGGCCTATAGTCTCTCCCGATATAGTGGGTTGAAAACTCTATAGCATCAGCACCAACTTTCTCACACTTAGGTCCCAGTAGTTTAAGCTCATGAGGCTTATATCCTGTACTAATAAAGAATGCTACACCATGTTCCCTAGTATACTTCCTTACAACAGGGTATTCTCTCTCAAAATAGTGTTCCGCGGGAATATCGCTCCAAAGCTCTGCATTCAATAATGCATAATAAGCCCTATAATTACCTAGATTAGGCATAGGAGTTACTTGGATCCTCCCTGGCCCCAGAGTTTTAAGCATATAACCAACCATAATACCCCTATCAACAGCCCCCATACTAGGCCTAGGAACAATTGCAGGCTTAACACTAATAGTCTTAGCAACAACCCCTCCAACACCATTATCCACCAACGCCATCATCATGTTTGCATCACGCGATATAGGGCATGCAGCATTCATCAATGGATTCTTAAGCTTTATTCCAGCAAGCTCTACCTCCAGATTAACCATACCCACAGCCTCCATATAGCCTAATATAAAACAATGGTGTATCTAACAATATATCAAAGATCTATGGATAAAAAGTTTTCCAAAAAACCCGGTATAATAAAAGATAAGTAATCTTAGAAAAACATATTTATAGACGTTTAAGTATCCAATATGGTTTCTCAAGCCTTAGTACATCTACCTGGTATTCTCCCTTAGCCAATAATCTATCCCATAGATTCTCTGCAACCTTGTGTACATACTCCTTAGACTTCTCTACATCCACAGCCTCTATCTTCTTGTCTCTCATAAGGATCTTTCCATCAACTATAACTGTGTCTACATCTCGTCCATTGAACGTGTTAACTAAGTGGCCATAGACCGTGTCCTTGTTAACAGGTGTTGGCGGGAGCTCAGGCTTAATAATTACTATATCTGCCTTCTTACCTGGTTCTAGAGAACCCAGCTCCTTTTCAACACCCAGTGCTTTTGCAGCATCAATTGTTGTCATTTCAACAACTTTCAAGGGAGGCATAACTCTTGGATCTCTTAGGTGTACTTTATGGAGTAGATAGGTTGCCCTCATGTTCTCAAATACATCAAATATGTAGCCATCATTACCTATACCTACTGTTATACCCATGGAGAGCATCCTAGGTATTGGTGCAACCCCTACTGCATTCAACATGTTACTCATAGCATTATGGGCTACTTTTACATCATATTTCTTTAGAATAGCTAGTTCATCATCAATTGCTTGGACCACATGAGCCATAACGACGTCTGGGCCTAGGAATCCCAGTTTCTCCATCCTCTCAATAGGCCTCAGCCCATACCTCTCTATGTTATGGTATACATCAATTAGTCCTTCTTCAACATGTATTGTTAGTAATGCATTGTATTTGTCAGCAATCTCTCTAGCAAGCTTAAATAGTTCATCTGTAACCGTAAAGGATGCATGGAGGCTTATCAACCCCTTAACAAGATTGTCTGGATCACTATTGTTTTTCTTGATAAACCTCTCGTTTTCCCTAAGACCCCTAATACCTTCTTCTCTACTATGCCTCTCAGTAGCCTCAAAGGCAAGCAATCCCCTTATACCAACTTTTCTAAGAGCCTTCTCCTCCTCATCTAATACACCCTCAATAGCGTTAGGGCCGCTAAACGTGTCTGCAAACAATGTAGTACCTGTCCTAAGAAAGTCTATAGCTGCTATAAGTGTACTTGCATACGCATCCTCGTAGGTAAGCATCTCGTCAACAGGCCACCATATACGCTGGAGATTCTGCTGGAAATCCGTAGGAGGATGTATTGCCGCAAACCATGTTGAAGCCCTAAGCAATGCTCCATAGAGATGTGTATGAGCACATATAAAACCAGGTAAAACCACTCCTCCACTAGCATTAATTATCTCTTCAGCTTCATACCGCCCCCCAGGATCGTCTTTACCAACTTCAACAATTCTATTGCCATCAACAACAACATATCCTCTATCAAATACTCTCCTCTCATTATCCATTGTGACAACTATACCGTTCTTAATAATAATAGATACCCTCTCTACCAAAATACCACCATTTAGAAATAAGGTTTCCTATAATTTAAATAAAACCTAACCAACTCTTAGTAAGGAGGCATTTAAGTAGATAATGAAGTAATACATAGAGTATAATAAAAATTAAAGTTGTTTCTTTACACCTTATTTCCTATATTTCATAGCCAGAACAATTACTGTAGCTGCTACTGCAGCAAGTAGTACTATCTCTGTTTCATTGATGTACTCTCCACCAATTATTTCTCCACCCACAACTGTAACTAAGCTACCACAATTCCTAATGATCAACTGTATTGCCTGGCTTACATC
>JAGGXK010000064.1 GCA_021163115.1 Desulfurococcales archaeon
ATTTTATATGATTGTATATGTTTTTATATGTTTTGATGGTGTGGGTGATGGAGGAGTTTCTTAGTCCTCGTGATGCTTGTAGAATGCTCGGTATATCGTATATTACTTTGTGGAGATGGATACGTGAAGGTAGGATAAAAGTTGTTAGGAGTCCTAGTGGTAGATACCTTATCCCACGTAGTGAGATAGAGAGACTTAAGGGAGAAGAGAAAGAAGTAGAAAGAGTTAGAGCTGTTATCTATGCCCGTGTAAGCTCTAATAAACAAAGGGAGCAAGGAGACCTCGATCGACAGCTAGAGCTACTTAAGAAGTATGCTAATGAACATGGGTATATCATAGTTGATGTAATAACTGATGTTGGTAGTGGGTTAAAAGAGGAACGTAGGGGATTAAAGAAGCTCTTGAAAATAATTGCTGACAGAAGAGTTGATGTGGTTCTTATAACTTATCGTGATAGACTAACAAGGTTTGGTTTCAAGTACCTACAGTTCTTCTTCGAGAAATATGGTGTAAGAATAGAGGAGGTGCTACATGAGGAGAAAGAACCACTAGAAGAACTAATAGAAGACTTCCTAGCAACAATAGTCTTATTCGCTGGAAAAATCTATGGTAAACGAAGCCGTAAAGTAAAGAAGCTGGTAGAACATAATAAAAGATTCCTGCAAGAAACACTACCAATAGATATAGAGAAAATACTGAAGAAGAAGCAATAAGTTTATATACATTTATATTCAAGATAATACTCGGTGTCTCCGATAAGGGGGAAGACCACCACAATAAGGGTGGTTCCCCGAGGAGAGTACATGCTAACTCTCAAAGCACAGGGAATGCTTGTAAAGGGTTCTCTCGAGGATTTGAGGGAGGAATTATACCTGACGAGGAGAGCTATCCAATATATCATTGATTGTCTATGGGAGCTAGATAAGCTACCAACATTTAATCAGTTACACCAGATGTTCTATAAGCAGCTAAGAAGTCAGGGTTTTAGGGCACACCAATGTAAACAAATATACAAATACGCGTTATCAATGGTTAAGTCAGCCAAGAGGAATAACGGAAAGAAACCTACTCTAAAGAAGCTTTCAACTAGATTAGACAAATACGATGCTAGTGTTGACCTAGAGAACCAGTTGGTCACAGTGAAGCTTAGGAACAGAGAGTTCAAGATAAAGCTACTACACCGCAAAGACTACCTTCAGATGGGAATACAACCCATACAAACCGAGGAACATACTTTCTCTAGATGCGAACTTGAGGAAAGTTGTTGTCTACGGCGGTAGGAGTGTTAGGAGGATAGACACTAGGTTTGCAGAAGCTCTCTATCTTAAGCATCTTGCTGAGGATACCCAGAAAAAGCACAGCTATGCTTGGAGGCGGAACGAGAAGTGGCTTGAGATAATTAAGGCTCTACATAGGAGGGGCAGGAACATAGTGATTGACTGGTGTAGGAAGTTCGCAAGGTATATTGTGTTGAAAGCTATGAGAACAGGAGTGCCGTTGTTCTTGAAGACCTTGAGAAACTATGGTTCAATGCCTCACAGAAATCTAGTACTGTAGCTGATAAGTTGTCTAGGTTCGCTTATAGGAAGCTACAGCTTGCTATCATTACTAAAGCATTAGAGTACAATGTACTGATATTGTTTGTTGACCCGAGAAACACCTCAACTGCGTGCCCAAGATGTGGGGCAAGGCTATCCTATAATCATAGACTAGCGATATGTAGAATCTGCGGAGTCATAGCTGACCGAGACACGGTAGGGGCGATAAACATATACCTAAAAGCACTTAAAACCTTAGCTCCACGCCTTGGGTCGTGGGACACCCGCCCAATAACCAATGAAACCCGAGCGAAGGGCGGGCACATGGATGAGCTGATGACCACACGTATAAAATCATATATATAAAATCATATACAAGCATATAAAGAGGCGAACCCTAGCCTTAATCAATACCCACGCCTCCAATAACTCTGTTATTGATATTGTTTAGGTTAATCCATCTATATAGATATGGTTTAGAGATAAAACATTATTCCACAGCCCTTGTTAAATAAATTTACTGACATAAATATGTAGGGGTGTAGAGCATGTGTGATCTAGAGAAATGTATAGAGTTGTTGTTAACGAGACGCAGTATAAGACGGTTTAAGGATGAAGAAGTTTCACTAGATATTGTTAAGAAGATACTTGATATAACACGATATGCTCCTAGTGCTAAAAATAGACAGCCTTGGGAGTTTATTATAGTATCTGATCATTCAATCAAGGATAAGCTTTCAAGAATACACCTAGGGGCAAGGCCTCTTGCTAGAGCTCCATTAGGACTAGTTGTTGTATGTGATAATGAAATAGCTCCGGAATCCTATCAAGTTGATTGTGCTAACGCAGCTATGTATATAATGTTAGCTGCCCATGCACTAGGCTTAGGTACTGTATGGATTCAAACACTAAGGAATACCAGGGAGATCCAGGAGATACTAGGGCTTCCACCAAACAAGATCCCCATAGCAATACTTGCTATAGGATGGCCTGCGGAGAACCCTGCTCCAAAACCCCGGAAGACTCTAAAGGATCTTGTACATATTAATAAATATGGCAATAAATTGTTATAGTAGAGTTTTTACTTAGACAATATATTATCTTTTAATATACAATATCTTTATTCCAGCTATTGTAGATGTTCTTTATAGTAATTTAAATAAGGGCTTGAATACACTCTTGGGCTTAGAGAGCAAATGGTGTAATAGGAAAATGGTTAAACAAGGATTTAAGATGGCTGGATGGCGTGATCTAAGGCTTGTTGTATCCAGGGCTGACGTTGTTCTCGAGGTTCTTGATGCAAGAGATCCTATTGGTACTATGAGTAAGAGATTGGAGAAGATCGTATCAAGTCTTGGTAGAGAGCTTATACTTGTATTGAATAAAAGTGATCTAGTGCCGCGTAGGGTTGTTGAAGAATGGACTAGATTGTTTAGAGGGAGAGGTTATCATGCAGTCTATATTGTTGCAAGAGACCATAAGGGTACAAGAATTCTTAGGAGAGAGATAAAGCGTGTAGCTCCAGCATTCCCTGTAGTAGTTGCTGTTGTCGGCTACCCTAAAACAGGTAAATCAACTATAATAAATGCTTTGAAAGGCAGACACTCCGCATCAACAAGCCCTATACCTGGTAGCCCAGGTTATACCCACCATATACAGCTCTATAGGATAGACTCAAAAATACTTATGATAGACACACCTGGAGTAATCCCTGTAGAGGGGAGTGTTTTAGAGAGGATTATAAGGGGGTCTTCGCCAGAGCAACTAGATGATCCAGTAAGACCAGCAATAATGCTTATTGAGAGAATTCTAGAACACAATCCATACGCTATAAGACAAGCCTATGGAATAAAGGAAAATGATCCGGTAAAGATCCTTGAGGAAATTGCTAAGAAGAGAGGATGGTACTATAAACTATCTAAAGAACCATTAATAGAAGAAGCAGCAAGAACAGTTATACGGGACTACCATAGGGGAAAAATACCCTTCTATATAACACCAGATAAAGCATTGCAACAGCCTACTAGATCTTAGTATGTACTTTGTAGAATTGAAAAACTCGTTATTAGAACAATTTCGTTCAGCAGTATTTTCTCCTATCCAGCATTGTTTTCTCCTCTAAAGCTTTTTTGAAAAATAGAGTACTTAGTCCTTGCTTTTTCTCAACTATAACTTCCCCTTCTTTCAAGATCTCTATTATAACCTGCGGGGGAGCACTATTTAGTATATTGATGTCTATGGGATAACCTATACGCTCTTCTAACATGTTACCCAGAGTTATCCTATAAAATAATGGATCATGCTCTCCTGAAATATATATAGCTATATCTATATCTCTAAACGTCTCCTTCCTAAGAAAGGAACCATGTATTACAGCTAATTCTATATTATCATAGTTATTTAAAATATCCTTGATAATGCTAATAATCCTTTTCCTCTCCTTTAAGCAAAGTCTATAAAATCTAAACCTCTCTCTTTCCTCAAGGCTTAAAGGCAAACCTTTCAACCTCCTCAAGGTATTTTTCAACTATTGAAAATCCATTACTATATGCCTCCATGTAGATCCTTTGATCATCTATATCCCAGTACCTATGTATAATGAGATTTCTTAAACCAACAAGATCAGCCATACCCCTATATACACTACTAGATATCACTCCATACTCATTAAGCTTTCTAAAAACATCTTTATAGCCATAAACCTCTTCGATCCCAAGCTTCTCTCTAAGTATAATTAAACCAATATCTACACAGGCTTCAACAATTTCTACAATAATAAAGCGAAGTGTATAGCGGTTCCTGTAATCAGCCATAAACTTATCTATATCCATAGATATAAGTTCTCCGGCAAGTTTTATGAATTCCCTTACTTCATTAATTAACCGTTTAATTCTTAAACCTCTGGACATGGACATCAGTACCAGTACTAGATTTCAAGTTCATACCTAAATATAGTTGTTTATATTATATAATACATTGTCTATCTTAAACGATCCTATCTCCATTAAAATGGTGTGTCTATTTTTAGTATCTTAGTAACTACGATAAATCCTTATTTTACATAGTCTTCAAGCCATTTTAGGTAACTAGTTGAGCCAGCGATAATGGGTAAGGCTATTATCTCTGGAACACTATAGCTATGCAGTTCTTTAACTCTCTTAACAAGTTCTTTAAATACACTACTTCTTGTCTTAATTACTAAGAGGAATTCATTAGCTTCATCAACTTTACCCTCCCACCAAAACAAGCTCTTAATACCCCCTATGATGTTTACACAAGCTGCAAGTTTTTCTTCAACAAGCTTCCTAGCAATATTTTCAGCTTCCTCCTTGGTAGGGGTCGTAATAAATACAACAACCCATCCTCCAAGGACCATGTCATCAACCATACCGTACACCTCGTACATAGTTATAGAAAGTAGTATTATTAAATTATAGAATACGTCCCGATAACATACAAGCATGACCACTAGGTCTTTCCGGGAACCAGCATGTATATGGCTATACTAGATGTTTGTATATATACCCTATTTTAGACAAGTTGAAATACTTCATGCAAGATCTTATCTATTAATGGTACTAGGAGTTGGAGACTAGTATTATTATATTAATAGTTGCTTATCTAGCATCATTGTTTATGGCATGGAATATAGGCGCTAATGATGCAAGTAATCCAACTGATACAGCTGTTGGTTCTGGTGCTCTCTCATTAAACAAAGCTATCCTTATCTTTAGCTTATTTGCTGGAGTAGGAGCTGTTGCTCAGGGATGGATGGTTATGAAGACTCTTGGTAAGGGTATTGTATCATCTATTGAAGTTGCAGGGGCTTTATCGGCAGTACTGGCTGGGGGTTTGTGGGTGCTTATAGCTACGTTAAAGGGTATGCCTGTATCAACTAGCCAGAGTATAACAGGTGGTGTACTGGGTGTTGCATTGTCTTATGTAGCACTAGGTCTTGTTAGATTAGATGAGGTTGGGTGGAGTGTTGTTGTAAAGATTATTCTTAGCTGGATCACATCACCTGCTGCAAGCATTGTATTAGCTGCTCTCCTCTACATGCTCCTTGAGAAGATACTTAGACATACAACAATGGATCCACGTAAAGTAAAGATGTTGCGAGCTCTACTCATAGCATCACTTATTTTCTCAGCCTACTCCTTTGGAGCAAATGATGTTGGTAATGCTACTGGTGTATACCTTACAATAACTTCTAAGTACTTCGGCATACCTGATCAATCTACAAGAGTGTTCCTAGCAATAATTGGTAGCATAGGTATAGCGCTAGGCGCTTTTACTCTAGGCAAAAGAGTTGTTGCTACAGTAGCTTATAGGATAACAAGGCTTGATCTTGTATCAGGTATTGCAGCAGAATACGCTAACGCGTTAACTGTATGGTTGTTTACAACAGTACCATATATATTATTTGGATATGGTATGCCTGTATCAACAACCCACTCCAGTGTATCATCAGTAATTGGTGTAGGTATAGCAAGATATAGGGGCTTCAAGGGTATTAACTGGAAGACAGTAATATACATAATCATGTCGTGGCTTCTAACCCTACCAATAACTATTACACTAGGCTTTGTAGTACACCATATAATAGTGTATACCCTAAATATCTACTAGCCTAGGGAGGAAGATTAGTTATGTCTACCTGGATATGGTTGTCTAGTAGGAAGGAGAAGAGTGTATTATTAATGAGTCTTAAACACCTTGATCTAGTATATGATGTTGTAGTACACCTAGCTAAACTCTTTAATGCATTAAGTAAAATGAATAGGGAGGAGGCTCTAGAAAACTATTCTAAAGTTGATAAGCTTGAGGAGAAAGCTGATGATGTAAAGAGGGATATTATAGAGGAGCTAAACCGTGGCTTTATCCATCCATTTGATAAAGAGAATCTTCTTAGACTAGTTCTCTCAAGCGATGATATAGCCTCTTATGCAAAAGCATCTGCTAGAAGACTCAAGATCATGCTTGAACTAAACTATAGTATACCTGATGAGCTCCTAACCCTCTTAGCCTCTATGACAGAGAATATTATTAAAGCTGTTGACTTCCTAAGAGAATCAGTTAAAGCCCTTAACAAGGATCCACGTATTGCCCTCAACTTCTCCCACATGATCGAGGAGCTTGAGGAAAGAGTTGATGACATTAGGCTTGATGCTCTAAAATACCTATACAGGATATGTGGTAGAAACTTTAGTGTAGAATGTATGCTGTATAAGGAGGTTATAGATAATGTAGAAATGACTAGTGATAAGTGTGAAGACACAGGAGACATCATAAGATCTATTGCTATATCAATAGGATCAACATAATATCTAAACAAACAAATAGCTTTCTTCAATGAAAAACCATTGCCCTAACCAGTTTTATAGCTAGGAATAAGGCCTATACTGTGTATGGAGACCAGTGTTGACGGGTTATGGACTGGTTGCTGAGGGCTCACTAAATATAGGGGATCATAGAATAGAGCTGGAGTCTATAGAGAATGGTAGGGTATACAGAAGGATTTATAGAGGAGAGGTTAAGGCCGAACTACTTATCTCTGGTGTAGAGAAAATAGTCTTAACCCCAATCTACCCTGTTATGGTTCCAAAATTCTTTACTCAATATATATTACTAGAGCTAAAGGAGCCTCTTGTAATTGCTCCAGGCTCCCATATAGTGATCTATACCTTTGTACCCGTTGATTTAGCTGTATATGTATATAGATCAGAGATGTATAGAATAGTTGATGCATTCTCTATAAACAAGATTAAGTATACACTATATGGTCCTATAGAGCAGGGTGTTGTTGCTAGGTATTGGAGGACAGAGCTTCTAAGACGGGAGAGTTATCCTGGTTTAGGGAAGGCATTGACTAGGCTAGTGGTTGTTAACAAGACTAGGGAGTGGGCAAGATTATCCAAAATACTTCTTGACTCAAGCCCATTAAAGCTATATTATAGAAGGGGCTCCTGGGAAGCCTATACACAGGAACTCTCTCTAACAATAGATACACCATCCACTGCCTCAATAGTCTATGGTAAGCCTTTCGTAGAAGATGCTGTTGCAATAGATGATCCCCCGGAGCTTAAACCTCCAAGAATTACTAATAGAACAGATATGCTGTGGGGGATCTAGGTCTTGGAGCCTCTGTTTAACCAGACATTTACATGGCTCTTCAGGATAGACTGGATCCAGTACATTACAGCAGCCTTTATCCTAGTTATAGGTGTTATAATAGCTTATCTCATAAAAAGGCTTGTATTTAAGACGTCTATAAGGCTTCTGCCGAGAGAGGCTAGTACTATACTATCTAGGCTAGTGTATTATGGGCTGGTAATAGTCTTCGTTATATCAGCTTTCTCAACCCTAGGAATAGATCTAACAGGCCTAGTTATTGCAGGCGGTATCGTAGGTATAATACTTGGCTTTGCATTCCAGTCAGTTACAGCAAATCTTGTCTCAGGACTCTTCCTATACTGGGAGAGACCTCTTAAACCAGGTGATTTAATAGAAGTAGAGGATCATGTGGGGAGAGTTGTAGATATATCTATTATGTCTACAAAGATCATTACATGGGATGGTGTACTGGTTAGAGTGCCTAACAGGAAGATCTTTGAATCAACAATAAAGAATTATGAAAAAACACCTGTACGTAGGATAGAGTTTACAGTAAGCATTGCCTATAAAGAGGATGCTGAGAAAGCCTACAAGGTTATAAGAGATGTTATTGAAAAACACCCTCTTGTACTTGTAAACCCGGAGCCAGACATCTATGTATCAGAACTCGGGGATAGCGGGGTTAACATAAAGGTTAGAGTATGGGTTCCATCAAAAAACATGCTATGGTATGAAGCAGCCAAGGATCTACTATGGAGAATAAAGAAAGCCTTATCCAGCGCAGGCATAGAAATACCATTCCCACAACAAGACATATGGTTCCGGACACCGCTTGAAATAAAGCTTATGGATCAATATAAATCAAAAACATAAAAACATAATAAGTGCTACCAAATGAATATCCATAAATAAAAGGAGATATATACTTTAATTATACTACCTC
>JAGGXK010000023.1 GCA_021163115.1 Desulfurococcales archaeon
AATGTATATTCATCTATATGGCTACTCCTACAACGTACTATTATTCTAATCGATAAATATATCTGTATTTATAGGAATAATTTATCAATAGGTGTATATACAGGATGGTTGAGAGGAGAAAAATACAAAAAACAGGTTCCTCATCATTTATCGTTACTCTACCAAAAGATTGGATTGATAGTATTGGAATAAAGCCAGGAGATTATGTCTTAGTATATGAACATGGCAGTAAATTAATTATAACACCATCTTACTCAGAGGCTCAGCAACTTTCTAGTGAAATAACTGTACTAAAGCCTGTTAGTGTTGATGAGATTTTCAGAGTACTTGTTTCCCAGTATCTTGCAGGCTATGATACAATAACTATAGTGTTTAAGACAAATATTTCAGGGCTCGCTAAGAAGATTAGTGAGTTAAAGAATCTGGCTAGGGTAAAGCTTGCTGGAGTAGAGGTTGTTGATGAAACCTATGATACCATTGTACTTAAGATCCTTCTTAACTTGAAGGAGCTTCCATTAATGAGAGCTATTAGGAGGCTACATCTTATAGTAAACAATATGCTAGCTGATGCACTAGAAGCTTTCAGAACTAAGAATACAGGACTTGCTGAGGCAGTTATTCAGAGAGACGATGAGGCAGACAGGTTTCACTTTATGATTATTAGACAGTTATCCTTAGCTCTCCTTGATATACGTATAATGCATGAACTAGGTATATCAAATCCTGTTGAGACACTAAACTATCGTATACTAGCTCGTAACTTGGAGAGGATAGCTGATCATGCAGTAAACATTGCCCATAACGTCTTTAAGAGGCCTAATGAGTGTACCTATTGCGATAAAATGTATGAGCTCGGTCAAAGAGCTTTATCCCTTCTTAATAAATCAATGGATAGCTTGTATAAATTGAGCCGTAGAATAGCTGAGGAAACAATACTTGAGGCTAAAAATGCCGTTAATGATCTTCAGGAGTTGTTATCTAAGCAGATCCTTCCATCAAAGATCTCTGATAGTGAGAAAACAATTCTCTCAATGGTGTATGATAGTCTTAGGAGAATAATGAGGTATAGTAATGGTATAGCAGAAGCTACACTTAATATAAAAGTTGCTAGAATGAGATCCATTAACGTCAAGTAATGTATAATGTTATCCAGGCTTAGGAAAGAGCTCAATAAATCCAAGGGATTTTATAGCTTCACGTAGACTAATCCATAATTCAAGTCCATCTCTATATCTCCTACTTGGAACTATATCTATAGACTTTATTATAATACTTGAAAGCTCTGAAGGAAGATTTCTTAGCAGTTCTAACGAAGGTTTTTCCTGGGGCTCAAGAACTTCTTTAAGCTTTAAACCTATTCTATTCCTATCCTCCTTTGTCTTACTAGAGAGTTTAGTTAAGAGATTCTCTAGGTTTCTAGCTAGTGGAGCCATATCGGGGTTGCTAGCTAGGAATTCTTCATAGATTTTAGAGTCCCCATAGAGCATTTTTAATGCAATAGAGTTTATTAGAATCCTTGTTCTCGGCTTAATCCCTGTTGCAGCATAGAAGAATGTTATACCTAGGCTATATATATCATAACTGTAGTCGGCTTTACCTGTTATAAGAGATATTGGGTCGGCATACTCTATTGTTATATTCTTGACTTCAGGGAATTCTTTATTCAGAACCTTTGGTACGCCTACAAAGTCTGTTAGAAGAGGCCTGTATCCGTAGAGTTCCCTGTTATCTGTTTCCAGTAGTATGTTGTGTGGTTTTATATCCATATGAATTATACCCAGTAAGTGTGAGAGAGCTAGTGCACCAGAGATCCTTATACTTATAAATAGTAGTTCACGGAAATCAAAGATCCTCTTCTTAATCCTTGTTGAAAGATCCCCCTTATCTGCATAGCCTTCAATAATAGCTGGAGGCATTTCAATATACTCTTCTTCATTAAATAGGTCATTAAACATCATTATAGCCCTGGGTCTTAGGATGTACTTTCTATAAATAACTAGCTCGTTAGCAAGTTCTTCAGGAAGCTTTCTCTTCAATAACAATGTTTTAAGCAGATCTCTTTCAATGGATGATACCTCAAGAGCATTTAGTACACCTCTAAGTATATCTCTTAACTTCTTGCCCACGGACTTCCTTGAATGCTCCCATATATTCTCCTTAGGGATCTTTATAGCATATTTCTTACTGAAAAGATCCTGTCCCAGAAGTACGTACATAAATCCCCCACGGCTTCCAACAACCTTTTCAATTTTTAGTCCATAGAGGATCTTGCCGACCCAGCATTCAGGCGGTTTTACCTGCTTCTTTAACTCTATACATCTAAGTACATGTTCCTTTAACTGATCTGGCAGGGAATCCATCGATATCCTTGTAGATCGTATTCTTACAACAGGGTTTGAGATATAGATGTTCCTAGTAGCTATGTCGAAGGCTTCTCTACCTACAACTAGTTCCTGGCCTTTCTCATATGCCATGGCTACTATGTAATTTCCATACGTTAGTATTCTTATACTCCATTCTTGGCCGACATGCTTTATAACGGTATATACGACATCATTGTCTCTTAATGCATCTAGAGAATAACCTATTAATTCATCAAATACCCTGCGATAGTTATTCTTAAAGGATAGTATATTCTCCTTTTTCTGTTTAAGTATAATGGTCGAGAATATAATTGGGTCTAGAAACAACTTACTTGCAGCATCGATGTCATCATATGAAATAAATTTTCTCAAAACCCTTTTCCTCCAAAACATATACGATTGTATTTCCTGTAATGATGTTTTTACTAAATAATTACTTATGAAGCTAATACCATGTATTATTCAGTAAGTTCCTCAACAGCTTCCTCTACTTCTCTAGCTCCCTTCCCAACTTTTAATACTGTAAGGCCTAGAATAATCTCTACATCCTCACCAAGCTCTACAGGCCCTTTATCTCTTATGTCTTCATTGTTAACTATAGTCCCATTAGTGCTATTTAGGTCTTCTATATACCATTTTCCCTCAGAAAAGAATATGCGTGCATGCTTCCTAGAGACATAGGGATCGGGTAACACGATATCGTTGGTTGGAAATCTCCCGATAAAGTATTCCCCAGGCTTTAGTATCCATTTCTGTTTTGGCATATCAAAACTACTTTTGACAACAATGATCTCTATAGCCTTCTCTTCCTCCTCACTCATTTTTCTCACCTAACATTAATACTATTTATACAAGGATATATAATAATGGTATTATTTCCGAAGATGTGTCTAAGTATATTAGTTGATACTACGTGAGAATATCTGGGACCTATGTTGTCTGTTAGCAGATTCCTTAGGATTCATGTAGAGGAGAATGCTTCAAGGCTTCCTGTTAAAGCTTTCATACTATATTTTGTAGTCAATGAGTTAAGGAATAGTAGTGTTAACCCTGTTATTTATAGTGAAGCACTTAGTATTATAAGAAAATATAGGGAGGTGCTTAGTTTATCTATATTAAAGGATCATCCTCTTATAAAAAGCTATAGGAATTATCTATGGAGAATAGGTTTTGATCCAACGAAGATTAGGCCAAGCCATGAAGCCCTTATACGTAGAGCTCTAAGAACAGGTGTTTTCCCAAGAATTAATACTGTTGTTGATATAGGGAATCTTGTAAGCATGGAATATATGGTTCCTGTAGGCCTATATGATATAGCCAAGATTTCTGGAGAGCTTATAGTCAGGCTTAGTATTGATGGTGAGGTTTTCTACCCTATAGGCAGGGATATAGCCCAGGTACTGCCTCCAGGACTACCTGTTATAGCTGATGAGGAGAGGGTTGTTCATGTATTTCCTTATAGGGATAGCAAGTTTACATCAGTTGGTCTTAAAACTAGACACTTACTTGTAGTAATTGATGGTGTAGAAGGCGTGCCTTTAAGCCAAGTCTATAAAGCAGCCGATAAGATAAAGGATTACTTAAGAAAATATGCTGATACAGACAAGATAGGAGAATATAACCTAGTCGAGTTTGGAGGGTATAGTCATGGATAGCGAGGAGCTCCGGAAAATAGCTTTCAGTATATCTTCTGAAGTAGCTGGTTATTTGAGGGATACCCTAGATATCAAGGGAGCTGGCGATATTATTAAGCGGAATGCTGGCGGGGATGTAACTCGTAGAATAGACTTGATTGCAGAGAACTTGCTAATAGAGTTAATAAAACGGGAGGGAATATGTTCGCTGGTTGTCTCCGAGGAGATTGGTAGGAAGAAGTTGTGTGAAGAACCGGAGTACATAGCCATAGTAGATCCCCTTGATGGAAGCATGAATTATTTATCAAAGATCCCCTTCGCAAGTGTATCCATAGCCTTTGCTCCATATAATGCTCCCTTCTATAACGAAGTACTAGCTGGTGCTATATCAAATATCTTCATTAGAGAAACCTATAGCTTTAATAAAGAAGAGTGCTTTATAGATAATACTCCATTAACTAACTATAATTCTACACGTTATAGTGCTGGAAATATTGTAGTATACACTGGTTCACCAGATATATTTAGGCTCTTACATAGTTTTATGAAAAAGTATATCCCATGGGGTAGACTAAGGGTTCTTGGATCGGCTGCACTGGAGATCTGTTATACAGGATTGGGTAGGATAAGCTTATTCATAAACAATACTGGTAAATTAAGGAATGTTGATATTGTTGCAGCATCAAAGTTTGCTGAAAAACTTGGTTTAAAAGTAGTTGGTATTGATGGAGAGGAAATAGATTTTAGAGTAGATGATATTGTGTGGATAAAATCTATTATAGTAGGCCCCAGAGATCTAGTTGATAATTTTATCAAGTTAGCATCTATTAAGGGATCCGGCTAAGTCTATGGGAGAGAACTCTTAATCCCTTATTAGTCATTAATACATCCTCTTCAATTCTGACACCATATTTTCCAGGTTTGTATACGCCAGGTTCTATAGTAAATACCATGCCTGGCTTTACCACATCATTGTTGCCTAGAGTAATGTATGGTGGTTCATGCACGTTAATGCCTAGTCCATGGCCTAAGCCGTGGATGAAGTATTTTGATAAACCATATTTACTTAGAGTATCCCGTGCAATACCATCAATTTCACTAGCCTTCATACCAGGCTGAGCTTTATCTAGGACATTCTCTATAGCCTCGTTTATAGCTTCTATAACTATTCTTTCTTCCCGCGATATCCTACCCCATGGTATGGTCCTTGTTAAATCGCTACAGTATCCGTTTATCTTTATACCTACATCAACTAGTACTAGATCTCTCTTACTAATTCTCCTTCCTACTGGGAGATTATGTGGGTAGCTATTCTCTGGTTTAAAGAGTATTAGAGGGGGGAATGCTTGCTCCTCAGCTCCTCCACGTCTCACACGGTGTTCAAATATACCTGCTAGTTCTGTATCTGTTACATTGTCTCCAATGTAGCTGATTAAAGCTTTTATTCCATTAATTGTTGTTTCTATAGACTTCTTTATAGCCTCTAACTCGTTGTTATCCTTTATCATTCGATGATTCCATATATCCCTTGTTATATCAATGAGTTTATTTCCAAGTGCTTCAATAACTTTTGATGCAATAGGCGACATCTTATGATCGCTTCCAATTCTACTGTGTCTAGCCCCTAAATCCTTGATTAGCTCATCAAAACTCTTCTTTACCTGTTTACCATCAGCTAGTTCAAGGCTCTTAGATACAGCAGCAACATCTATTTCTTTTAAAGAATCCCTCATTCTATAGTATTCAAGTATAGGAGTATACAGTATCTTCTCTCCTCTTTTATCTAGGTAGAATACAAGAGTTGAATCAGCTATTGTTTTTACTCCTAGATAGTATTGTATGTTAGGTGGAGATGTTATGATTAGTGCATCTAGTTTTTTATCCTCTAGTATACTTACAAGTTTCTCTATCCTTAGAGGAAACACCATAATAATACACCAAGATATAGTTGTTATTAGTTAATTAAAATTAGTATCTTTCTTTGAGGGATCTTGAAAATACTCAATTATTGATTAATACAGATAATAGCACCTAAACAACTATATATAGATCAACAATAAATAAATATGCTTAATAACTGGATCGCCTGTTCTCTGTCTTGGGAATAGAGGGTTCTAGTAATTAACAGTTAAAGCCTCTGCGGTGACTAAGCAATGGTTCACATTAAGCCTGATAAGGGGGTATATTGTAAGAAATGTGGTAGGCTAATGAACCTAATTGTTGAATCTGAGAAGCTCAGTAATGGCGCAATAAAGATCAGCTACTACTATAAATGCCCGAGCTGTGGCTATAGGGTTGATACAGAGCAGGTAGCTATCAATAGAAGTAGGGGATTTGTCTTAGTTAAGAGAAGGATCAGGATATTGTCTTGAACAATATTTTTCTATACTATTATGTAGAGCATTGCTTGGTTTTTATACTGGTTTTCTTCTCAGCTCTAGTTCTAAGTACTTTGAGTTCGGAGGCAACTTCTTTTAATTCATTAAAGAATTTGTTTGATGCATTATATACTATTACCTTGTAGGTATCTGTTTTAAAAGGCTCTATTCTAACTATAGACTTTCCATCATGTATGTCGAGTATTCTTTGGATATATTTTGTTACCCCGAATGCTGATACATAGAATGTTCCAGTATTATTCTTTCCTACTGGTTCTTCTTCAACACTCTCCCCGATCATGCTGTAGGTTTGGATGGTTTTCTTCCTAGACCTAGAAACAACTGTCCTAGATATTTTTCCTTTAACTAGGATCCAGGTATCTCCATGTTTTATATAGATCCCTGGTTTTGCTGTCAAACCATGTTTTTCCTCCAAACCCTTTAATGTATATTTATTAACAACGTGATCTTCACTAGTTTTTATCTGGATTCTCTATTATAAAGTGTTCTCGTTGATCCCTAGGTTATCTCTTTCCTACAACATCTAGTACATCACTTATAACCCCTCTTATTACTAGGGATTCATAGGTTCTCCATATCCTCTTTATAGTAACGTATTTGGTGGAGAAACCTTGTTCTTTAAGAATCCTGTATACTAGGTCAGGGAATTCATGAGGATGAATACCTCTGGCAAGAGATGCTGCCTGTATTACTGCTTCAACAATATCCCTTGTACTTGGCAGGTTCTCCCTCTTCCTCCTACCTCTAACCCTTCTCTCCTCTTCTAAAACCTCTTTTAACACATCCTCAGGCAGTATATTACTATAATCTATATCCTGGTCCTTAGACAAGATCTATACCCTAGGCTACTAATCCTATACCTCTCCCCCATAGATATAAGATGGTATACAACCATTATTTAGTAGTGGGATGACCGGGCAGAGACGAAGCGAGCAGTAAGGCAATGAGCGTGGTGGAGCGACTGGGACCGCCTTACTTATTATCTATAACAATTGTATTCTCTATCTCATTGGTGGCTAGGATTGTGTATTAGAATTGGTGCCGGAGAACCTGTTATTAAGCCTAGTCACTTTGTATCAAGGAAGGGGGCTAGGGCTCCGTGTAAATGGTTCTTATTTACATTGTCAGATAAAATACATAGGATTGTGAAGAGGATGCTTGATAATGTTGTGGATATAGAGGTTTATGGTGCTGTTCAGGAATCTATTAAAGGAGTATATGATGGTGTAGAAGTCTGTGTTGTAAACCCGTATTATACAGCACCACCTACAGTATTCACTCTAGAGTTATTGGTAGCTAGTGGGGCTGAGGGATTTATAGCATTGGGTGAAGCTGGTTCCCTAACACCACTTCTTAGAATAGGTGATATCCTGGTTCCTATTTATGGTGTTAGAGAGGAGGGGGTGAGCTACCACTACATGCCGCCTGAGTATACACCCAGGCCTGACCCGTGGCTAGTAGATATACTTGATAGATGAGATTAGAAAGCTGGTTGGAAGGAAGAGGATATGGTTAGCAAAAGCAGGTATCTGGACAACAGACGCTATATTCCGTGAAACAAAGGACAAGGTCATCAAGTATGGTAGTAGAAACATCCTTGGAGTCGACATGGAGTCAACAGCATTAATGACAGTAGCACAGTACAGGAAGGTAAAACTAGCAATAGCACTAGCAACCTCAGATGAACTATATGGAAAAGAATGGAAACCAGGATTCAAAACAAAGAAACTAAAACGAACAGGGAAAAAAAATACTGATCCAGGCAGGAATAAACACTCTGAAAAACCTAGCCAACAAAACCTTATAAACCACCAAAAAACCAATAATAATAAACGGCGGGGCAAAACAGCGGGGTAGGGCAGCCTGGTAGCCCGCGGGAGGAGGAGATAATACCTATCCCTCCCGCGAAGCTCATAAGAGCGGTGGCCCGGTTGCCCTATCCATTTCTAATTTATAACCATAATTCTTCCAATAATGGTGTTCTCTAAAGTTGATTAATAGAGGGAAGTGCTTCGCTTTATAAATGCCTAATTTATCTATAGCGGGGCTTATCAATCCATGAATAATAAGAGGAACAACTTTAATGAAAATAAAATATTTAACCAACCTTGATTCCGTAGAAACGTTATTATCTAATCTTAATGAAAATAACCATATCATACTTTCTCATAAACTTAATTTAAGCCCTAATGTTAAAAGACTCCACTTTTGGAAAACCATAGGTCTCCTAATTACTGATGGCCAATTCAGTGGTTGCCCGTGCCCATTAGCTTGGGTGCTTCAGCTACTCGGGGTACTTATGATTAGTTTGGGCACGGGCTTCCCCCTCAACCACCTCATATGGTTCGGTGGTTCATCGAGAGCTACATTGACCGCCACCACAGAGGCGGTCTTACGGGAGATGAGAATCAATCTCCCGCCCCTGATGGCTACCTTGCTGTCATCGGAGCGGGAGAAGAGATTCAAGCAGGCAACATACTGAGCATTGAAAGTGAATCCGCATCTCCTGCACTTGAATGTTTCCTTATCTAATCTGTTCTTCTTATCTACGTAACCACATATTGGGCAAGTGATGGAGGTTCTCTTAGCATCAACCTCCAATACGCTCAATCCTCGCTCACTAAATTTATAGTTAAGGTACTCTATGAACTTACGGTAAGGAAACGTTGATAACCTGTAGTTCAGTTGCTTGCTTCTCTTCTTACTATTGAGTCTTAAGTCTTTGAGACTCTCTCGGACTAAATCAGCATTGTTTTCCCTAGCAATCTCCGCTAGTAACAAGGTTATCTTCTTCAACCTATCCTCTACACGCTTCCTCTCACGACTACCATATTTAGCTAAAAGCTCATTCCTTAACTTAGGGTTCTTTACTTTCTCCTGAATACTCTTTCTGATTCTCCTGTAGTTAGTACGTATTTTCCTGATATTATGTCTTATTGAGAATAACGTAGCCTCACTCCTGTCATAATTGACTAGTAAGCAGTCAACACTATCCTCATTAATATCTATAACGAGCTTATTCCTATGCTCGTTAACCTCAACATTCCTACGTATGGTTAGAAGTAGGTATACTTCATTTCCTTCAATTAGTATTTTAGAGTTACCTAGCTTAGCTCCTTCAAGTTCTCTCCTAACGTAACCGTACTCCATCACTAGGAATCTTAAGTAAACACCATTACCTTTAGACACGGTCTAAGAAGCCATGCCTCCTCTCAAGTCTGTAGGTATCAACATGGAGTTCAATAACTCTATTACTCTCAATCGTAGGTAGTGACGGTGGTGATATACTCTTCTTTTTTCTTTCTGGTAATCGCTTCCATTTATTCAATAACTTCCTGTAGCTACGGTACATCGCTAGTGCTCTCTTATATGCTTCTTGGACAAACTTATTGTGTAAGTGAGGATACCTTTCTCTCAATATTCTATAACATAGCTTGTGCGCTTTCTTCCTACTACGGGCATCGTTCCCGGCAATAATTTCTAGAGCACCTCTTATCATTGCTGTATAGTCGTTTAGAAGAGATAATAGCTGGCTTCCATCATTCTTTGTCAATGGTATTAGCTTATACTTAATTGTCTTTTCGATAGTTTTAATCAT